>SCTV01000077.1 GCA_004298345.1 Patescibacteria group bacterium | reverse complement strand
GTATTAAATGTAAATAATTATGCTTTGGCCTTCCTAAAACCGTTGCTCAAGAGAAACTGCATTACTTTGCCATTGCCCCTGGTTGCTACCGCGAGCAAGAATGTCCTCGAAACGGTAATTGCAGTAAACATACTGACGAGCACTCCAATACCAAAGATGAGTGCAAAACCTTTGACAATAGAGGTGTTGCTCAAGTAGTAGAGCACGAGAGCGGTAATAATACTCGAAAGATTACCGTCTCGAATAGAAAACCATGCTCGGGCAAAACCTTCTCGGATAGCAGTGTACACATCGGTACCTCGAGCGATTTCTTCTTTCATTCTTTCGAAGATGAGAATATTTGCATCCACGGCCATACCAACCGAGAGAATGAATCCAGCAATGCCCGCAGCGGTCAATGTTACTGGAATGAGTTTAAAGATGGCAAGCATGATAACTGAGTACATCGCAAGAGATAGTACCGCAAGCGCTCCTGGCAATCGATACCAAATAATCAAGAATATTGAAACAACAATAAAAGCAATTACTCCGGCCTTTACTCCACCCGCAAGAGCATTTTGTCCAAGCGAAGCTCCAACCGTCTGGGTAGAAAGAAGCTCGATAGGTACCGGCAAGGCACCGTAGTTTAAATCTCGGACGAGAGCTTGTGCTTCTTTGGTGGTAAATCCTCCAGAAATCTGAGCCTTACCGTCGCTGATCTCCTGGCGTACTACCGGAAGAGAGATGACTCGCCCGTCGAGAAAGATAGCGAGAATATTGCCCACATTTTCTTTGGTAATTTTTGCAAAAAGCTCCTTACCTTCGGCATTGAAAACAAGAGATACTACCGGCTCGCCAGTGGTACCGTTGAACTCGAGCTGTGCACGCTGTAGAAGTCTGCCCGTAAGCTGTGTAGGGATAAAAAGCTCGTCAACCGGTTTGATTTTTTGAATAGTCGCTGCGGTACTGGTCGCACCATTTATTTGAATGCCATTTAAGGCAAGCTGAAGTGCCTCTTGTCTTTTTGCAGCTTCTGCACGATCAGAATCTTTGAGAATTTTAAATTCAAGAAGTGGGGTCTTGCCGATCAATGCGATTGCTGTAGCTACGTCGGTCACGCCAGGAAGTTCGACAATAAGTTTTTGGTCAGTCGCAACATTTCCGAGCACACCACCCTCTTCTACTTGCACAATAGGCTCAGAAACTCCAAAAAGATTTACCCGAGCCTCGATAACATTTCGAAGTGCATCCATCGATACAGAAATATCCTTTTTCTCGAGCTTTGAAACGTCAGCTTTGTAAACAAGATGGGTACCACCATTTAGATCAAGACCGAGCTTAAATGGGAAACGTGCCACTTTTGATTCAGGCTTGAATTGTGACGCATAGTTAAAGTATCCAATACCGAGTCCAGCAACAATCAGCACAAGTGCGATAATCCGTGTTTTCCACATATATGTATTATGTTAATTGTCCTATTATAGGGATTTAGGCAAAAGATGCAAGGCACCCGATTTATAAGGAGCGAAGCGACTATATAAATCGAGGGGACCGAAGTATCTTCTTCGGTCAAGGCTAATAGAGGGCGCAGCCACCTTATAAATTTTCTTAACTTTCAATTTCCTAAACTCCACTCCTCGAAAGCAACGCTTTAATCGTCTGCAACGCTATCTTCAGATCGAGAAGCAATGAACGATTCTTAATGTAGTACAGATCGTACGAAAGTTTTGTTCGAGTCAGATCCGCATTAGCCGAACCCTTTGGCGGATCTTTTTGGTAGAGCTGTGCCCAGCCCGAGAGACCTGGTTTGATGAGGTGGCGAACATTGTAGTATGGAATTTCATTTTCATACACAGACACATAAGCCGGAAGCTCTGGACGAGGACCAATGAGCGACATGTCTCCCAAAAGTACGTTCCAAAGCTGTGGCAACTCATCAATACGAGTCTTTCTCAAAAAGGGTCCGACACGAGTAAACTCATTGTGAGCACTTTTGCCACTATTTCCAGCATCATCAATAGACATGGTGCGAAATTTGATCGTACGGATTACTCGATTATTTTTCCCGATTCGATTTTGCACAATAAATATCGGACCGCCATCATCAAGCTTGATTGCGATATATACAAATGGATAAAAAAGCAAAGAAATGAGAGCGAGCAACAACGAAAGCACTATGTCCATGACGCGTTTGAGTACGTCATAGAGCACCCGTGGAGTGATTGAGATGTGTTGCAAAAACCAGCCATAGCGGAGAAGTGATATCGGCACTCGGTCAAACACGTCCTCATACATCTTGTACATATCAATAAAACGCACCTGAGAAAATATCAGATTATACAAATACGGAAGTATCGGCAAAGATTTCTGATTATCAACATCGATCGCCACAAGACTAATATTGTGAGTCGAAATATGTCTAGAAAGTTCTACCGGGAAATCGTCCGGATGTAGATGGGTCAAATCAATCGAAGAAATGAAAGAAATGTTGTACCGACTATTTCGATTGACCTCATCCATAAGCTCCTTCATTTCCGCACCGCCCCCCACAATCAGGGCATTCTCTCTTTTTCGAAAACCCAAGAGTGGAAAGAGTACTAAGCGCCAAAGCAAAAGCGCACCAAAAGAAATAAGTGCATAAATAAATAGGTTGGTCTTTGGGGTGATACTTACCTCCGCAAACTGAGGAATTAAATAAAAGAAAAGTACAGAAATACCCGTGTTGGCAAGTACAGAGTTAAAAATAATATTCGGCAAATCATGTCTCAGCACTGTAGCGTGCTTTTCGTAAAGACCGGCAATAAAAAATACTAACAGTGAGAGAGCAAAAATAAACCAAAATGATTCAAGGTGAAGGTTTAATAGACTCGACTGAGGAACATTACCGTACCTTGTAAAAAGCATGAGCCAAAGACTGGCAAATAGAAAAACAAGGTCTCCTATTGCAAGTAAAATCGGCTCTTTTTTATTCGAAATATTCATTGATAGATATGATATACCAAAGCAAAATAAAAGGAAAACCAACGGGTAGAAGAAATGGGTAGAGGTAAGATTTATGATTCCCCACGTCGTGAGTACACTTTGCGGGGCAAGAAAGACTTGATAGATTTTTCAGTAGAAAAATCGTGGGTAACTTTGGTCGGCTTCGCCCTCTAATTGACCTTCACCGAGGAAAATACCTCGGTGTTCTCGATTTATATAGTCGCTCTGCTCCTTATAAATCGGGGACCTTTTCAATACCTGTCCCCAGTGGTATCCTAAAGATATTATGGAACGACCGGCAAAACAGAAAGTCCTCTACCTGATCACCAAGTCGAATTTTGGCGGAGCACAGCGGTATGTCTATGACTTGGCCACCAGACTTCCTAGAGAAAACTTTGAGGTACAGGTGGCTTGCGGTGGAAATGGGACTCTGACCGAAAAGCTGTATACTGCGAGTATACCAACCCTTATTATACCAAATTTGATACGCAATGTCAATATATTCCAAGATATCCTTGTTTTTAGCCATATTTTGACGATTTTACGCCGTGAGCGCCCGGACATCATTCATCTCAATAGTTCGAAGATCGGAGGGCTTGGTGCACTCGCTGGACGACTCATTGGGGTGAAAAAAATCATCTTTACTGCTCACGGCTGGGCTTGGCACGAGAGTCGTTCCCCACTCGCTCGAAACATTATTAAAATCCTCCATTGGATTACCGTACTCCTCTGCCACCAGGTGATTACAGTGGCTGAAAAAGAACGTGTCGAAATGGCAGAGATGCCCTGGACGAAAAATAAATTAATAACGATTCACAACGGTATCGGAGCGATTGATTTTCTTGAAAAAAGTTCTGCTCGTGATTTTTTGATTACCAAAAATCCCGCGCTCGCTATATATAAAAATTCTCTCTGGACCGGGGCTGTCGGTGAGCTTCATACCAACAAGGGCTATGAATATTTACTCCGTGCTTTTGCAGAGTTACATCACCAACCGGCTACCCCTCTCGTAATCCTAGGTGATGGAGAAGAAAAACAAGCCCTCGAGCAGATAATTATCGAGCACAAGCTGACCGATAGAGTCTTTTTACTCGGACACATTCCCGATGCATCACACTATCTGAGAGCCTTTGATATATTTACACTTACCTCCGTCAAAGAGGGCCTGCCCTATGTCATCCTCGAGGCAGGCCTCGCCGGTCTCCCCGTCATCGCTACAGATGTTGGTGGAATAAGTGAGATTGTTGAAGATAAAAAGACAGGAATGCTCGTAAAGTCCCGCGATGTCGGAGCCGTCGCGGACGCTATCCCCCCATTGCTCGACAACGCTCACCTCCGCCAATCTCTAGGTCACGCATTACAGGTTTCTGTGGGCCAAAAATTCACCTTGGAAAAGATGCTCGCAAACACTACCCTAGTTTATACAAAATGATATACTATACCCATGTCTGTAGAATTTGAAGACGAACAAAATGAGGCCCGTGTGCTCTATAGTCGCTTTATGCCGAGCAACCAGCTTCCGAAACTTGTCGGGTGGGTTATAAAAGCCGGTATCGTCAAAAATGAAAATCAAGCCAACTACTTTTTGATTGGACTTGCCGTATTTGCGTTTTTAGCTTCTTTTTACTTTTTTGGAAATCTTATAACAGGCAACACACAACCAAACCCTCAGGATTTTTTCCAAAATAAAACATAAAAAATTATGAAAAAAGAATCTGGTTTTACACTCATAGAGCTACTCGTTGTTATATCAATAATATCACTTTTATCTAGTGTTGTTTTAACCGGACTCAGTAGTGCTCGAAGCAAGGCAAGAGACTCCAAAAGAATACAGAATGCTATACAATTTAGGAATGCCCTTGAAATATACCGATCTAGCAATAATGTATATCCTCCAACCAACTCAAGTGGTTATGTGGCGGGTGGAGACGGCACCCTTGCCCCTTTTGTAACCACTTATCTAAATGGGATATTGTCGCAAGCACCACAAGATCCAAATGGAGCTGGAAACTTTGTTTATATTTCAGACCCTGTCATTTTAAATATGACCTGTGGTACAAAAAACACAGATCCGATACCACCCTACATCATTGCTATAAGCTTAGAAAGTAACGGCGGTAATCTTCCAAAGTTATTTATCACAAACAATTCTGCACAGTTTGGATCTTACTACTGTATTACTTCTTAAAAAGTACTTATGTCTGTAGAATTTAGCGACGAGACTACTGCAATACAAAGGCCATCTACCGGAAATATTTCTGGAAATCAAAGAACTGTCTTGGTTGGCCTGATACTAAAAACTGGAATTGTAAAGAACACAACTCAGGCAAACTATTGTCTTATAGGATTGTCTATATTATTTTTCCTTACTTCCCTCTATTTCTTCTGGAATTTGTCCGTAGATGAGCCAAAATCACACAAAACATTTGATGAAATTGTTCGAGAAGCACAATAGATCTAAACCCCCAAAAACTCATTTTTCATAAGATCCTTGTGCGCAGCACGGCGATAACGGCGCATGCCCATCAGCATTCCAAGAGCTGAAAACTCGGTCAAAATATGCGATCCACCGTAGCTCATAAATGGCATCACGAGACCAGTAACCGGTAGAAGGCCGATATTCATACCAACATTGATACAAAAATGCGCCATAAAATAAATAGCGAGACCGATACCAAAAAGTATCTCAAAGTTGGTGGCGCCATACAGTGCGTTGGCCAAAATCCGCCAAATCACCAGCGCATAGAGTCCAAAAAGCAGTAGAACGCCAACAAACCCCCACTCCTCTGCAAAAGCGGCAAAGATAAAGTCGGTCTGATATTCCGGCAAAAACTTGAGCCGTGACTGCGTGCCATATCCCACCCCTTTGCCCCACACCTGACCCGAGCCGACAGCAATGGTTGACTGGTAGGCATTATATCCAGACCCACGCACATCATTGAGCGGACTCAAGAAGTTTTTGATACGTTGTTTTTGGTAATCTTTAAAACCGTAGTTCCAGAGACCACCAAAAGCAATCAGTCCTACGAGGCCCACGAGAAGTAGGTGTCTCTTCGAAATACCGGAAACAAGCACCATGCCCAGCCAGAGCAAAAATATAGTCATCGCTGATCCAAAATCAGGCTCAAGCAAAATCATAATAAAAATTACAAAAGCATAGAATCCTGAAACAAAAATATGACGAATGTTGGCAATCTCAATATGCCGGCGGGAAAAATATTTTGCCAAAATAAGAATCACCACTATTTTTATTGGGTCTGATGGTTGAAAAGAGAAAAGGCCGAAATCAAACCAACTCTGAGAACCCTTAACCATCTTTCCCGCGACAAAAAGTGAAAGGAGAAGTGTACAAGCTAGGGCAAACAAAGCTACGATCACTCGAGTCCGTTTGAGAAAGCGAAAGTCGACGAAACTAAGCATAAAAAAGAGAGCTACGCCCACAGAAATCCATATCAACTGGCGTTCAAAAAAGGTACTCTCTCCCAAAAAGGAGTTCATGGTAAAAAGTCCCGCACAGCAGATAGGAATAATAGCCGCAAGCAACAGCCAGTCGATCGCCCATTTTTGGGTGCCTTCCGAGGCTTTATTTTCTGGAACTAGTTTGAGTAATAATGCTTTCATGTTTGCATTCTGCGTCCCCACCCCACCACCCTCTTAATTTAGAAACCGAGAGGGTATCTTTCTAGGAGACTTCGGAGACGGGTAGTCGAGACTTGAGAGATTTCCTACCAAGGAAATACTCGTGCTCCTAGAAAGATACCCTCTCGGTTTTTTAAATACCTCACTTCAACTTGACTGTCGGGATAATGTCAATGCGATATACCTTTTTAGAAAATGGCTGCGGCCAGGTAAATACGATAGCCGAGCTAGCACCATTTGCAAGTCCATCGAGCTCGGTTTTTGAAAAAGAAATGGCATTCGTATCATCGCCATACAAAATCGCCACGAAAGAGGTCTTGCCAATAGGTAACGCTGATTTATTTTCGACCATCGCCGACAACCTCGGTGTGGAAGATTCATTCTCAAGTAATTTATCGCTGATTACCAAACCTTGATCGACACTGGCAGTACGATACCATTGTGGCTGACCGATAAACTCAAAGGTAACTCGAGTAGGAATACTCTCACCAGCGAGCACACTGTCCTCAAATACCGCCACACCCTTGTGCGGAGGAATATCAACCCGACCAGTTCGTTCTCGAATCAATACCCCTTCCGAATCGTACAGCTTGAACCGGTACGGCACCTGTTTGGCGGCACCATCGAGATTGTTGTTTTCAACGTACGCCACAACATTGTACACACCCTTTACCACCTTTGCAGACCTCGCCCAAAGGACAATCGGCTGGAAAAACTGAGAGTTACAGAGTCGTGAACATGGACCGCCACAGTCTGTACCTAGCTCACCTTGATTGATTTTGCCATCAGTACATGAGGGTGGCTGATACACCACAAAAAATGTCGGTAAGCCCAGAAAAATGATAATCGCGATGAGTACAATACTAAAATACGTGAGTTTTCTTTTTGTTGCCCAAGAAGCCATAAGAGTATCATAGCAAAAAAACGAGAAAAACGCACAAAATCAAGGATTTGGAAAAATCCTAAATCTCAATATCGAAATACGAAACAAAATACAATTCACAAACGACCCCGAATTTTCTACTGAAAATTCGGGGTCTAGAGCAGAAGACACAACGTATCCAATTCAAAGGCTAAGCATTTCGTTCGTAACACGTCTTGCTAGACCTGTTATCTTCCTCGCCTCCGCTCGTCGAGCCTTTGAACGTGGCTCTAAGAGCCATCTCGTTTTTCATACGGCTCAGCTAAGCCATTTCAACGGCTCATTAGCTTAATGAGCCGTTGAAATGGCTCTGTAAAGACTTACTTCAAATTCCCTAAAAAGATAAAATCACACAGTTTTCTGTGTTTAATAAACAAAATGGCCACCAGGATTCGCGTAATTGGAGGCGGGTCGAGGCACGAGTGAGGCTTACGACCAAAATGTACGAATAGTACATTGCGGAAGTAAACGAGCGAAGTAACAAAGACCCGTGCCAATTAAGCGAATCCTGGATTGAATACTCTGTACTGGCGGCTAGCTACTTTCGCCCCGAGGGACTATCATCGCCTCAACTACGTTTCACTGCCGTGTTCGGAATGAGAACGGGTGTTTCCATAGCGACGAACCACCAGAACATAGGATTCAATCTTTTTCTTTTCTTTATTGTTTGAAAACTAATACATGGACCGATTCCCTTTTTGCGAAATCGGTTTGGTTGAGTCGGATTGACGGGATTCGAACCCGTGCCTTCCAGAGGACAGACACACGTATGGGCGGAAAGACCCCTGGTGCTCCACCATCAAAGCTACAACCCGACTCACCAAATTCCACGTAGTAGTTTTCAAACATCAATCATCTTCCTTTCGAATTGGTTTTGTAAACAAATAACTGCTTTCGCACCAGACAGAGCACAAGCTCCACCTGCTGTGATTTTTAAATTTCCTAATAGGAATCGACTAATTAGTACTTCACGACTAAGCACCTTACGGTGCGTACATCTAAAGCCTATCAACGTGATCATCTCTCACGTGTCTCAAACGATTCCTAATCTTGGAGTTGGCTTCCCTCTTAGATGCTTTCAGAGGTTATCCATTCCGAACATAGCTACTCTGCGGTGCCCTTGGCAGGACAGCAGATACACCAGAGGTTCGTTCACTTCGGTCCTCTCGTACTAGAAGCAAATCTCCTCAAGAATCAACGCCTGCAGAAGATAGGAGACCAACCTGTCTCACGCTTGTTACCAGAGATTACTCTCTGCAATGGACTGGAGCATGTTCTCAAATTTTCACTTGACCGAACACGTATTCGTGTTTTAGGTCTGGAAATTTGAGAGTGTTGACGTTCAGTCTCTACGGGTACATCTTTTACAAGAATGTTTCCCTCGGTATTAACCAACACTGGGTGTATTTAGGCCTCCACCGATACTAGTCAACTTGATCTTCGCATATTGCTATGCGGGACCGCCGTGTTTGATTGATCTACTTCCTAACTATTTTTAATATAAACGAAAATTTCGATGGGATTCAGACTGTCTAGGAATCAAAGTACGAAATCGAAATCCTAAACCCGAAACAAATTCCAATCTCTAAATTCAAATGTTTAAAACTTTTGGATTTTTGATTTTGATATTGTTTAGGATTTCGATATTTGAATTTCGAATTTAATTTCTAAACGGTCTGAACCCAGCTCGCGTAACTTTTTAAATGGCGAACAGCCATACCCTTGGGAGCTTCTCCACCCCCAGGATAAGTTGAGCCGACATCGAGGTGCCGAACTGTGCCGTCGATATGAACTCTTAGGCACAACCAGCCTGTTATCCCTAGAGTAGCTTTTATCCGATAATCTTCCACCGCGTCTAATGCGAATGGTCGGTTCACTATGTTCTGCTTTCGCATCTGCTCGACAAGTACGTCTTACAGTTAAGCCAGCTTATGCCATTACACTATCGCCATGGTTTCCATTCACGGCTAGCTGACCTTAATAAACTCCTCCGTTACTCTTTAGGAGGATAGCGCCCCACTAAAACTGCCCACCAGATAATGTCCCTGTGCGTTTTTGCCGTACAGGTTAGAATATATATTTTTAAAGAATGGTATTTCACTTGCGGATCCATGCACCCCGAAAGATACACTTCAAATCCTCCCATCTACGCTACGCATCAAAAACATATACTCAATATCAAGCTGCAGTAAAGCTTCTAGGGTCTTTTCGTCTAACTGCAGGTAACCGGCATCTTCACCGGTATTGTATTTTCACCGAGCTATTCTCCGAGACAGTTCCCCAGTCATTACACTATTCGTGCACGTCAGAACTTACCTGACAAGGAATTTCGCTAAGGTATTCCAAAACCTGAACTCTATCTTCTCATTATTTATGAGTCTGACGTTTGGTTTCTGAGGATTCTAAAAATCTTGATTTCTTCTTTGTATTCATTGTTTGGATGAGCTCTGCTATCTCAACAAAACCTTCATCGGTGAGATGCTTTTTATTACTCATAGAATCAATTATTCTCGCAAAAATCTCGAAATCATTTTGTTTGTGGGTTCTGAGTTGGTTTTGCTTAAAAAACGGAACGATCCGCTCATTAAGCTCAAAAATAGATCGAATACAATATCGATAGATATCTTCTTTGTGATTATCGTACCGAGCATTCACAAATATTTTTCCACACTTAAAATATTCTTTGCATACTTCAAGTGCTGGTAGACTTTTCTTTCCTTGAGTTATTACAAACTCTGGAAATACTTGCCAACCATTTTTAGAAGTTTTGTTTTTCAAAATACTTACCGAAAAACATCCTTCCCCATCAGTAAAACCCACAATCCATGATTCAATTTTTAGTCTTTCCTGCTGATTATCCGCACTGATTACTTTTTTACTAGAGATGTATTCCATATGGAATGATTATACCATAGTAGTATCAGCCTTACAACAATTTAATGCACAGATTTCCCAGCATATAGTCAGATATTTATTAAGGACATCTAATTTTTGTTCTGCATAGATAGGCAGCTTTTTAATTTTGTTTACCTACACCCAGTAATCATAACAGTCCTAGTCCTTGTGTCTCCTGCCTTTGCAAGAGACACAACCTTAGGACCGTTATAGTTACGGCCGACATTCACCAGGGCTTACAACATCCAGCACTACAATCTTGCGACCATAGTACCACCGTCGTTTGACCTTCTGGCATTGGTCAAGTGTCACCCCCTATACATCCTCTTACGAGTTCGCAGGGAGCTGTGTTTTTGATAAACAGTTGCCAGGGATACTTTCGCTGCGGCCCCGCATCACGCTAAGCGCGATGATGGTGACGAAAATTCGAAGTACGAAGCACTAAACTCTAAACAAATTCAAATATCAAAATAATAAACGAGTCCGTTTAAAATTTTGAATTTATGATTTTCGGGTTTTGTTTCGGATTTAGGATTTCGATATTCGGATTTTCATCGCATCACGTTCACCGTGATGCGGGGCAAGCCATATTCCGAAGTTACGGCTGCTTTTTTGCCGAGTTCCTTGGAGAAAAATCACTCGTTCGCCTTACTCTACTCGAGCTGATCACCTGTGTCGGTTTGCGGTACGGTGTACTGTGCGTTATGCTTAGAGATTTTTCTTGAAAGCGTGCTTTGTATAATTTACCCGGGCGAACCCGAGCATCTTCATATCGCTTGGAGCGTGATTAAACACAGACTTCCGGATTTTCCTGGAAATCACCCTTACGACACAAACGCAAATCCAATAATGCGCTACACATACTACCCTTCGTCATCCCGTCGCACACACAATACGTCATGGAATATTAACCATGTGTCCATCGAGTACGGCTTTCGCCATTCCCTTAGGCCCGACTAACCCTTGGCTGATTTACATAGCCAAGGAAACCTTGATCTTTCGGCGTGCAGGTATCTCACCTGCATTGTGGTTACTTGTGCCAACATTCTTACTTCGCAACGCTCCAGCATGGGTCACCCCTTTGCCTTCAGTGCAGTTGCGAATACTCTCCTACCAGTGCATACGTCCGAAGACATATGCAATCCTCAGTTTCGGTACTATGTTTAACCCCGATTATCTGCGGCGCAAATTCTCTCGATGAGTGAGCTGTTACGCTTTCTTTAAATGATGGCTGCTTCTAAGCCAACATCCTCATTGTTTGAGAAAACTTACCACCTTAAGCGTACTTAACATAGATTTAGGGACCTTAAATGGAGATCCGGGCTGTTTCCCTTTTGACCAATGGAGCTTAGCCCCCACAGTCTAACTGCCGGAAAATTTACTCTGAGTATTCGGAGTTTGATAGGTCTCGGGATCTTTCGACCTGTCAAGACCTTCCAGTGCTCTACCCCTCAAAGGTAATTCCGACGCTAGCCCAAAAGCTATTTCGGAGAGAACCAGCTATTACCAGGTTCGATTAGCTTATCACTCCTTATCACACGTCATCCGAGAGTATTGAACGGCTCACCGGTTCGGGCCTCCCTCTCGATTTCTCGAGAGTTCACCCTGCGCATGACAAGCTCACCTGGCTTCGGGTCTAATGTATACTACAGACGCGCTATTAACACTCGGTTTCCCTAAAGCTCCATCCGGTAAAGGACTTAGCTTGCAGCATACATTAACTCGTTGGCTCATTCTTCAATAGGCACGCAGTCACGGTGTCTCACTTGCACAAAGTAGCACAGAAAAGTTTACACTTCTCGGCACTACCGCACACAAGCGAGACACCGCTTCTACTCCTTGTAAGCATATGGTTTCAGGTCTATTTCACCGCCCTTGACGGGCTACTTTTCACCTTTCCCTCACGGTACTAGTTCACTATCGATCTTGAAGAGTATTTAGCCTTACCGGTTAGTTCCGGCAGATTCCCCCGAGCCATTCGTGTCTCGAGGTACTCAAGAATGAGAGCAATAGAGATAGTATATTTTCGTTTACGGGACTATAACCCTCTGGGGTATATCTTTTCAGATATTTAAACTAAGACACTACTTTTTAACTCTACTGCTATAAATAGCACGCTCTCACCTTACAACCCCCACTTTCTTACGAAAGTAGGTTTGGGCTCTTTCCTTTTCGCTCGCCGCTACTTAGGAAATATCGTTCTTGCGAACATTGTTTTCTTTTCCACCAGGTACTGAAATGTTTTACTTCCCTGGGTATGCTCTCTGTATTGCTACAGAGTCTCGTGTCAAGCACGAGGGGTTTCCCCATTCGGAAATCTTCGGATCAAAGGTTGCTAGGCACCTCCCCGAAGCTTATCGCAGCCAGACCGCGTCCTTCATCGCCTCTTCAAGTCAAGGCATCCACCATATGCTCTTAATTTCCTATTAGGAAATTTAAAAACCACAATTATTTACTTACAATCGTCTGTGGAGATTTCTCCCCACAAACTTACCAATTCGCTGTATCAGATCCTGATTGAAAACCTGATACAGGTTTTGTACTGCGTTTCCGCAGTACAGCTGTCTATCGTACCGAAAAGACCCACGCGTATACCCAAAAGAGTACACCGCAAGTTGATACGACGACAGGATTTATTTTTCAAAGTGGCGGTCGTTTCGGACAAAAAATCCGCTTTTTTAAGCGGTTCTAAAAACAGCAGGAAAATATCCGTTGTTTTCAGCGCTTAAAAAATGGATTCTTCAACATATTCAGGTAAAGGACAGTATATACTAAGGAGTTTTTATTGTCAACGGCTACGCGACATATACTCCAAAAAGGTACGAATATTTCCTTGGTAGGAAATTTCTCAAGTCTCGGCTACCCGCCTGCGAACCCCTTTTTGGAGTATATGTCGCTTCGTGGCACAGGAAATTTTTAGTAAAAAATTTCCTGGTGATTTGGGTACAAATAATAATGATTTCTAAAACAAAAAATCTTGCCGTTTTAGGGCAAGATTTTTTGTTTAAAAACGAGAGTCTTTAAAATTCTGAGCTACTTTCGAGAAGCGATTTCCTGTCGAATACGATCAATCGCCTTTGACGCTGCCTCTTGTCCACCAAGACCAAAAGCAAGGCCCACTGCAAGTGATACTGCTACCACCAAGCCGAGGAAAATAGTCTGAATAAGCTGGCCAGCAATACCTACCTGCTGAAGTGCTACAAGGAGAGCAAAAATCCAGATTGCCCACCGTGTGAGGCTACCGAGAAGGTTTGCTTGCATAACATTGGTCGCTCGTGCACCACCAACCACCACCTTGCCCATAAAGTCAGCGACAAGTACACCGACGATAAGCATGAGCACTGCCACGATTACCCGAGGGAGATAGTTTACTACCACCGCAAGGAGGAATTCGTTTACTTGTGCAAGACCGAGTACATTGAGTGACGCCACCAAGAATACGATGACCACAAACCACTGTACCAAGGCACCGAGGAATTTGCCTGAATCTAGGCTGAGGTCAGCTCGCTTGAGTACTCCGTCTACTCCCGCACTTGCAAGGAGAGAGTCGAGCTTGATAGCTCGAATAATGTGAGCGATCAATTTCTTAACAAATGACGCAACAATACAACCGACAATAAAGATGACCAGTGCAAACACAAATCGTGGCACAAAGTCAGCTACTCCAGACCAGATACCTGTAAGAGGAGCTCCGAATAATTCACCTACTTGATTTTGAAACATAATTGAATATTAAATTATCTGTTATAGGACCCTGTGAGTCGGATAGACCACATAAAATCCTTCGTAATAATGAAAAAGAGGCACCGATTCGACCTTTGAATCCGCCCTTTATTATAGCACGAAAAAATAGCCTTCCCTAGTGCACAATACCTATCTTATCCACAACCTTACGATGAGGGAAATCGAGGATATCTCGTATCAATTTGTCATAAATACCAAGGCGATATTGGAAATCAGGGGTTTCAAAGGCCGCATAGCGAATCTCCTTGCCTATTTCAGCCTCAAGAGACTTTACTGCTCGTTCAAGGGCGGCTGGTTTTAGATTATCAGCCACAATGAGGAGGTCTACCCTGCTTTCCCAGTCCTGGATAAAGATACCTGAGACAATTACAGCTCTGATTTTACCCACCGGACCAAAATGCTTTGCGATGTCCTCGTGGGTCTTCATACTGACCGTAATGAGGAGGTTTTTGAGCGCGAGTAGGTATGGAAAGCTATCGTCGAGAAACCAGCCCTGCACTCGGCGTTTTTTGATGACGATCTTTTTACCTTTTTTCTTTGCTACCTCCTGCGTAACCTGCTTACTTTTGATCAATCCAATCTTTTGAAACACAGCCAGCTGATCCTTGACCTCTTTACCGGTTACCTTGGCTCTATTCATAATATCCTCAGCACCATAGGCATGTTCTGGATTAAACAAAAAAAGTCGCAACATTTTTACCCGCGCTTCCGTACCAAACAGTTTCTCAAGTATTTCCATAGTATCCCCTAGTATACTCAATGAAGCTCCTCGCAGCAAGCTGACGGAGAACTCTGTGTTTGGATAAAAAACCCTTATCTGATTTTCTAAATCGCTTCCAAAAGCCACCCAGAAAAGTCTGCCTGTCCGTAAATGCTATTGCCCAGACCAGCAGGATTGTCTATTTCATTATATGGACCAGTTAAGTCACCCCACCAATTCCCCGTTGCTTCCAATGAGTTTAAGGCGTAATTAGATAAGCCATGCTCAGTATTATTTGATATATTATTAGATGTCATTGAAGCAGTCCCTTCGTATACATTGATCCCTGTATTATTTTCTGAAATGGTCGAACCAGAAACAACCAAGTTACCAGAAAATACAGAAATTCCTGCGTCCTGAAATTGCTTTATAGTACTAGTGGCTAGATACAAACTCGACCAATATACATCGATACCAGAATCAGTACCACCAAGAAATGTGCTGTTGGTGGTAGTCGCCTGACTACTGTATACACCCAGTCCAGCATAATAACTAGTATCGGTTATCGTCACGTTATCTATTGTCGCTAATGAATTATAGACACCGACTCCAACCCCGTCACGAGCGCCTGAAAAAGTGCTGTCTTCTAAAAGCATCTCGCCGTCGTACATTCCCAGAACTTCCCAGTGTATAGAGTCAATATGGGTATTTTTAATAGAGACCTTGCCCCCATTTATTCTCATACCAAATTCTCCATTTGAAATAACGAGACCATCTACTGTTGCAGCAGTTTCAATCAGAACCAGACCGCTTCCCAGGGACTTTAAATGCAAATTAGTAATCGTTGAATTTTTCGCTCCTGGATACAAAGTTATTCCACCATACAGAGATGTGTCCACGAGAAATTCTGCTCGCACTGGTATCTCGGATCCGAAGTCGGTGCTCGTAAGTCGACTAAAAGTGACAGGCTTTTCTTGCGTGCCAGCAATATGCATCGGGCTGTCTATGAATAAAGCAGACCCGTCATAGATCTTAACCACAACTCCCGATTCTATCCTGAGACTTCCTCCTGAATACACAACAAGGCCTTCATTACCGATAACATACGGACTATTTTCGGCAGTAAGAGTGACAGAAGTATTTGTAATATTGTCCCCTCGATTGACCAGATAAGCAATGCTATTTCTTTCGCGAGGAGTACCGAAGATAGGATTACCCAAAGAGTCGTTTCCAGATGAAATATAGACAAGATTTGATTGCCAGTTATCTATATCCTCACCAGAAACTGCCGGATCAAAACGCTCTATGGATAGTTTTTTAGTCCCTGACGATCCCGCTGTCCAACCCAAATAAGTTACTTCTGGTGTCTGATCTATACGTGTGTCACCCCAAAACAGAGAAAGTGAGGTACCGATATCAGGAAGTAGAGAGGTGCTCGTAGCTTCATAAATACTGTCGGCAGAAACATTTTGCACGCTCTGGTCGCTTCCGCGCTCCAAAAGCGCGTAGCCATGAGAAGCGACTGTGCCCGAGAGACTGATTGCAAAGTCAGAATCAGGTGAAGCGATCCTAAACTTGGACAAATTAACAGTATGTGATGAATTATTATAGAGCTCAATCCACTGGTCACTTGATGAGGCGGTAGTACCCGACCATGCAATTTCATTGATTACTAGAGGATTTTGAATCACAGAAACATTTTGAGTCGAAGATGCGTATGGAGCAGTGGAAGTCGCATGTGCATACGCTTCAATTAAAAAAGTATACTCGCCGTCACCTGAAAGGGTTACCTCGGCATTATCATCTGTGGTCGTAGCAGTTTCATTTTGAGATCCACTCAAAGTAAGCTGAAAATGGTCTGGAGTAGTACTCGCCTGCCAGGAGACATGTGCGGTGGTGGTGGCTATTGCACAAATATCTGACACGAAAGAATTTGCACACTCTGAAACTGTCAGCGCGACTGTGGACAAAATAGAGGTGGTGGTTGCCACTTCCAAAATAGCCACCACTTCTGGCTGGACAGATATAGGTTCTTGAGTGGATACATGACCTCCTCCGCCAGAAGAAAATGATGGTGCTAACACCACCTCCTTAGTCGTCTTTTCAAAAACAGGTAGTGCGGTTTTTTGTACTGGCTCTGAAAGTTTTATTTCCGAAATAGCGACAACTGCCGTTGACTTGACTGGCACAAGAGAAGTTTCTGAAGCATTCGCGACCTGTAGATTGCCATCGACATTTTGACTTATGGTTTGTCGGATGACGGTACTGATTTGGTTTGTTGCTGAAACAATAGTATCTTTTGCCTTACTGATTTCTTTAGCTGCAATCTCCTTGCCCTGCTCGACCGCTATGGCTCCGCTCGAAAATATAAAGGCACTGTAGTGTTGGGTGGCCTGATTTATATTTGTGGCTCCACGGGTAATGGTACCGGTGACCTGAGTAGTAGTATTCGTGATAGGCTCGGCTACATATTGATTCCAAAGCATACCCGCACCAGCGACAGCTAGGCCGATGTAACTTTTACTCGCCAATTCTTTTGCTAGAGCATTATTTTTGGCAATTTCTTCTTGCTGAATTTTTGCTTGGGCAATCTTGTAATCAGCTCTCGTTTTTTCACCTTCTTTGAAGAAAAGTTCAATAACTCCGGCCCCAGTGAGAACCGCCTGCTTGGCGAGCCGGTCGAAATAGGAGGAGAGGACGGAGGAATTGGTTTTATCTCCTAACAAAAGAACTCTGTTATTATCAGCATCTCGTGTCGATATAACTAATTTGAGTTTCTCTCCTGTTAATCCATCCGTTCCATAACCATAAATACCATCAAAGATCTCAATTTTTGGATATTCATAATGATATATCGAATTAACAATCGTATCTCTACTAAAAAAGTTATGATTGGAATAATTTGCAAGAAAATCAAATGCTTGGCCCAAGTCAGCAAAATGATACATTTTATTGCCACTCGTAATGTAGTCTCGTGCCAGACCCCTCAAAGTGCTTCTGTTTTTAGCTCCATCTGCCCACTTTTCATACGGACTTTCTCCAGTAAAGCCGTTTTCAAGCCCATCGCCTTTATGTGGGTCATTGCGAGTATGGTCCGGGACGGATAGATCCTCTATAAGATGCAAGATGTGCCCAAGACCAAGCATCGCCAGAGCATCTTTACCTTCGGCATACGCCTGTATCGCCTTTGGCCAAGAAAAATCGTTTTCAACGACATTACCATCAAGCGCCCACACCTTTGATGACCGTGCGCCATTGATGCCAATATTACGAATGGGGTCGTAAAAGTGGTTCAGTGGACGAGTAAAGAAATCTTCATTGATAGAAGCGTCTACCATGAGCTCCATGTCGGAATTACCAATAGTTTTTGCTCCAGACGATAGGTTATAAAACTCAACTATTTGTTCAGTAAGACCAGCGTGGGTCGTGACCGGACTATATGCAGAGGTCGTAAAAGGAATAAA
>SCTV01000076.1 GCA_004298345.1 Patescibacteria group bacterium | reverse complement strand
TTGAAGATTTTTTTGCCAATCTCAACTGGGAAGTGATAGAAAATAATTTCACAGAAGCAAGTAAATAAAGTTTAGTCTCGTCCTCTCTCCACACTAAGCTGTTCTCTCGGAATACCTCGGCGAATGGCAGGCGAGACGTTAGGGTAAACTTTGTTGTAGAAGTGTCGGCTCCGTCGACCTTATCTTCATTCTTGTGGTTTCATCCCCGCGACAAGCCGTCGGGGATTTCTCCACAATTACAATAAAAAGGCCCCTACTCAAGGTAAGGGCGGTACGGGAACGAAACTTCGCACTAGGCGGTTGCCAAGATGTTGACCACATCTTTTCTCGGCCGGGTAAACCGGACGACAGCCCCGATTTCCGGGTCGTTGATACGGACGTTGGCGATTCGCGCAGGAACCCGTTTTCCGGCAAACCGAAGCCGGGGGTAGCCATTACACGCGACCTTCCACACGAAGTCCTCGCGACCGCAGGACCAAACGACTGGTTTTTGTGCCTTTTGTGCCACAGGATTCTCTTTCTTGTTTTGTTGCGGTTGCTAACTGCGATTCATAATATCATTAATACCCCTCTTGTCAAATAGGATGTGTCTTTTCCTTGACCAAATCCTTAAACTCATTGCCAGGAATACTTTTTACAAAGACATATCGAGCAACCAAAACTAGTACTATATAAATACACACCAGTCCTACAAATGAAATCGTTGGAACGAGTACCGAAGCAAAAGAAAAAGAAGCAACAAAAGTAACGAGTGCTACCTGATACCACAGCAGTGCATACGCTACACCGGCAAAAGGTAGGGCAAGATACATACCAAGAAAAGCCACCAGTCCCGCTATAAAACCAAAAAGCATAGTGGCGGGAATAGTCGGCAAGATGAGTAAGTTTATGGGCAACGAAACGAGGGAAAGTTGTCCGGTGTTGTACAAAAGTAATGGCAAAACAAAAATCTGTGTCGCGAAAGTTGCCGAGACAATATCCCGTAGACCAAAACGCTCGGTAACCCAGAGTAGTCTGGCTTTGATGAGTGGCGAAAGTGTCACGAGACCGAGCGTAGCCATAAACGAAAGCTGAAAAGACGGATCGAAAATCAAAATAGATGGGGTGTGCAACACCATGAGAAATCCGGCAACAAAAAGTGCTCGGGTAATGTCATACGTACGTCCCGTGGCCCCGGCAAGCACCGCGAGCAAGGCCATAATACTCGCTCGTACCACAGTAGCTCCCCCGCCAGTCATGAGTGCAAAGAGAATAATGCTTCCCGCCCCAAAAGACGTGCCGAACGCTCTAGGCGCAAAAGAAAATAATTTCATAATCGCTTCACCAACAATAGTAATATTATACCCAGAGAGTACTACGATATGAATAATTCCCACTCGACGAAAATCATCGAGTAGCTCTTTTCCTAAAGATTGTTTTCCTCCCAAAAGAAGTCCCGAGAGAAGCGGAGCATATGGCTCAGGAATAGTCTCGGCGATTTTTTCTATGAAACTTTTTTTGAAAGCGAATAACTTTGTCTGCAAAGCTCCTCCGTTACCACTGGAAATAAAAGTTATCTTTGGCCTCTCTAGAGTATAGTAGATGCCGTCTTTTGCCAGATATGCCGGATAGTCAAATTGTCTGCCAGTATCAGTGTCAAAAGCTTTTGGTTTTTGCAGTGTGCCGATGAGCGTAACTTTATCCCCGTACGCAAATCGAGGATAGAGACCGGTCGTAACCAACATTCGCGTACCCTGTGCCGAGAGTATCAGGCGTGATTCTTTGTCTCGAATATCTGGCTCGGCATCAACAACACCCGTGATAGAAATAGGATTTCCGACATGTATATCGAGCACCGACGATGCTGAAACCTGCGTACTAAGCACGGTGCGAAAAATCCCCAGACCAAATGCGCCGATAAAAAGAGTTAAGAAAAAAAGGGCCGTTAAAATGTTTGATGGGGACTTTTGTTTTACATCAATTGCCAGAACCTTTTTCTGCAACAATATTCTGTACAAGAAAATCGCACAAGCGATGAGCACAAAAAGTAATGCCGTGTGAACACCTAACGGCATCACCGATTCCAGAGCCACTCCTAGGAAAAATCCTGCTAGTAGCGCGTATACAGAAATGGCTTTCATTATATTGTTACAGTGTAGCTTGCCACTCTTTCAAAATAGCTTGCTCATCCTCGGCTGAAAAAGATTTTTTATACTTTGCTCCGCGAGCGCCTTTTACTCTTTTTTCACATTCAGACCAAGTAGCGTGCCGCATCGCTAAGCCATTTACTACTGACAAATATGAGTAGGCTTTTTTGCCTTTGGTACTTTTTGTTTCCGAAGTAGCCTTGTCACCTGGCGTACGCACCGCGTGTATATATTTTAAAATTGTTTCTGCTAGAGGATATTTTTCTAAATCTCCATTAAAAAGAGTTGGCGGAATATTATCTGCAAAACTCGTCGCGATTACATCACAGCGTTCATTACCCGCGACACCTTGATGTCCATCAACTCGATGCCAAGATATTTTCTTACCTTCACTCGCGAGTAGTAATGCTTGCCAAAGATCTTGGTTTGCGACCGGCTTTTTATCCGCTGTCATCCAATTTTTCTTTTGCCAGCCGTGTACCCACTTGGTCATTCCCTCGAGAACATATTTTGAATCAGTTACAATAGTACACTCTGCACCTGTAGATAAAAATTTGAGCGCACCAAGAACCGCAGAAAGTTCCATTCTATTGTTGGTCGTTTTTGAATCTCTCCCACCGAGTTCGATAACTTTAAATTTTAAATTTTTAATTTCATTATTTTTCTCCGGAAAAATAATGACCGCCCCCCACCCACCAGGACCTGGATTGCCCCGAGATGAGCCATCTGTAAATATAGTAATGCTATCTTTTTCCATGTCTATGATAATAGCATATCTCGTGAACAAAACTTAAAAATACAAAAGAAAACTCCCACGGCAACCCGATGTCGCAGTGGGAGTAAACGCTTTGTCGTATTCATCATGTCCCCAAGCGAGCCTTTCCGTCAACAATACGGCAAAGGGTCGGGATGGGACACAAGCACACGAGATTGCACCTCGTATATTTGTAATCCCTGACATTACACGGCACAAGCTAGTCGTTCGAGCTTGTGCAACGGCCCTACAAACCTGATCTGGGCGCATACTCGTCTTTATGATCAGATTGTCTTGGTGCGGTGGTGGGGGCTGTAGGAACCTTCTTCTTTTACGTGAGCCCGTCTGTCCTGCCAAGGAACCCTGGCGGGTTATCAGGCACAGACTTTGTATTTGACCGCAAAGTGAAAAGAGCACGGTCAGCCAAAAACCGCGACTGAGCCACCAAACCCTATTATAGCAAATATAGCTGATAATGTCAAGCGAACACACTTACCCTCCAAAATATGGCTCAAAATAGAGTGTCTGTCGCATTATTGCGTAAAATCAAATCTTGTGGTATTTTTGCAGAGGCGAACAACCCACCCCTATCGGTATGGAAATGTTCCTGTTCACTACAGCAATAATTCTCGCAACCTTCGGAGTCTTTTTCCTACTACTCGGCCTGCACTATTCCGTGAGACGAGCGTTTGTGGTCAAACCGGCACTAGCACGAGTCCGTATCCGCACTGAACGCATCAAACAGTTTCGACAAGCTCGGCGGAAAAGGGCTCTGTGGAAAGAGGAGCACTTTTTCCTGGGAGATGACGGCGTCGAAATCCACGAAGAACATCAGCGTCTGCTCCGGCAAGAAATCGGCACACTGATGCTCTTCCTTGGATACGCCACAGACATGGAAAGATGCTCGTGGCAAAGAGAGCTCACTCGGCTGGTAGGAAAAATGAGTTTCGAAAGGCCAACCTTGGTATAGCACCTGCGCGAGTAGGTGTTTTTTATTTATGCAAAAGATTATTTCGTTCGAACGACATCCACGATTCTTAAACGGAGCTCGGGAAAATTTCTAAAGTAAGATTTTTCAAACGTGGCCACGAGGTCAATCTTCTCACCCGCGGAGAGCTCACTTCCCCACGTATCTGCGGTCATAAAAAACCCGATCGCTTTCACCTGCTTACCGTCACTATTTTCAAATCCGAGTTCGAGATGATTTTTCTGTTTACCAAAAACTTTCACATTTTTTATCGACACATTTTTGAATATGAAAAGAGGTTTCGGATTGCCAAAACCAAAGGGCGCGAGTTTTTCCACCTCTCGGTACGTAGCCCACGAAACCTGATCGAGAGACAGTTCTGCATCCACCAAAACAGATTCGGATTTCTCATCCTGTTTCATTCCTGAAATACCTGTAAGTAATGTCTCTTCGAGTAAATGGATTTTTTCCTGCGCACACGAAAAACCGGCGGCAAACGCATGCCCACCAAACTGCAAAAATGTTCCCGCCGGAGTGGCATGCATGAGGTCGAGCATATGCATGGATCCATACGATCGACATGAGCCTTTGAGTATTCCCTCTGCTTCAGCTTCACGACCCCAAAGAAAAACGGGGCAAGAAAATGTTTCAACGATGTTCCCTGCGATCAATCCCAAGAGTGCTGGTTTCCAATCTGGATTTCCCATCACGATAAGTTTTGGTGGGGTCTCGTCGCCATACCGATGTGAAACTTGTTTTTTAATTTCTTTAACCATGCCCGCGACCACACCTTTTCGTTCAGTATTTATCGTATCGAGATGTGTCGCGAGTGTCCCCGCTTCCACTGGATCAGTCGTTGCAAAAAGTCGAAACGCATCGTACGGTATTCCCATGCGAGACGCCGCATTGATACGCGGAGCAATCATAAAACCAATATCATCTTCGCTCACATATCGCTGATCTATTTTGGTAACCTTCAAAAGCGCTTGCAGTCCGACCCGTGGAGACTTGCGCAACACAGTCAGTCCATAATGTGCGAGCGCCCTATTTTCTCCAACAAGTGGCAC
>SCTV01000075.1 GCA_004298345.1 Patescibacteria group bacterium | reverse complement strand
CACAGCCAGACACCTTCCGAGGATAGAAACCGCCGCCATCAGGAAAGTTACTATCAGTGGGAAAACCGGAAGATTCCCCAAAGGAGAGGTGAAGAAACAATAGAGCATGATGACACCTAGTCCAAAGTTTTGGCCGATCAAACCTGCCATGATAATCTTCACGGTAACGAGATTTGATCGCACACTGATTGGACCATGCTTCTTCCTCCAGAGAAAAATCCCCACAGTCCCTATCATGCCCGCCAGATTATAGAAGGCAAATATGTCAGAAACCATTCTTGAGCCACCTGTCACGACATTCAGGGTTCCGGCAAGACCAGATGTGCCCCAAAGGACGATTACTAAGCCAAAGTGCATAACGTTCCCTTTCACAAAGATACCCCGCCACAATAGCAGGGATTTCAAAGTCCAAGAAAACGATACATCTGTGAACCAAAAAAGTCAATCATTTGACCTACGCCCAAATCGGGCATATACTATAAATACAGAAGTTGTTGCGGCTACCACCCGCAAACGCGCAAGCGAGGTAACAACCCTAATCTGAAGTAATGAAGTGTCCGTCTCAAACGGAAAGCTCGGTGGAACCACGAGGAATCTCCCCGCCCGAGCGACTCAGACATATTTTGTCTGAATCGCTCGGGCAGTTTCGTTATTATTTATAATTTTATTAACATGACAACACCAACACCCGCTCCCGAAGAGCGCGATCACAAAAAACTCGGAAAAGAGCTCGACCTCTTTGCTTTTTCAACATCAGTCGGCAAAGGTCTTCCCCTCTGGACCGAAAAAGGCTCGGTGATTCGCCGTGAGCTCGAACGCTTTATCGTGGACGAGGAAACTAGGCGCGACTACAAACACGTCTACACACCAGAGATCGCCAAGCTTGATCTCTACCGTAAGTCTGGTCACTATCCACATTATCAGGATTCAATGTATGCGCCGATCAAAATCGATGATGAGGAATTTATGCTCCGTCCGATGACCTGTCCCCATCATTTCGAGCTCTATCTCCGCAAACCACATACGTACAAAGAACTACCGGTACGTATTGCCGAGCTTGCACGGCTCTATCGATATGAGCAATCTGGAGAGCTCATGGGTCTTCAGCGTGTTCGTACATTTTGTCTTTCAGATGCACATATTATCTGTAAAGATGATGAGCAAGCTACAGAAGAAATCGGTAAGGCACTCGACCTCATCGAATTTGTGACCGAAACTATGGGTCTCAAAAAAGATACTGACTACTGGTACAGACTTTCCCTCGGTGATATCACCAACACTGAAAAATACCACAAAGATGATGCTGCATGGGAAAAAAGCGAGGGGCTCTTGCGTGCATTGTTGAAAAAGCGAGGAAGTAAGTTTACTGAAGCAAAAGATGAAGCGGCATTTTATGGCCCAAAGATAGATATTCAGATGAAAAATGCTAATGGCAAAGAGGACACCGCCTTTACCGTCCAGTACGACTTCTGTATGCCTGGCCGATTTAATCTGACTTACATAAATGAAGCCGGCAAAGAAGAGCTCGCTCGAGTGGTACACCGCTCATCGGTCGGTGCGATCGAACGTATCATTGCTTTTCTTATTGAAAAATATATGGGCGCCTTCCCTCTCTGGCTTTCTCCGGTACAGGTAAAAATTATTCCAATAGATGAGCAACACCAGGCAGAGGCAAAAAAGGTATACACAATGCTCCGTGAAGCGCAGATTCGCTGCGAGCTCTCACTTGGAAATGAAGGTTTTGGCAAAAAAGTCCGTGCTGCAAAAGTAGAAAAGATTCCTTACTTCATCATCATTGGTGACAAAGACATTGCTGCTCAAAAAGTTACTCTCGAAAGTCGAGACAGTGGCAACCTTGGCCAGATGAGTGCCGAAGAAGTGTTGGAAAAATTGAATAAAGAGATCAGGGAGAAAAAATAGCTAGCAAGAAAACAAAATCCCCCGCGGCGAGTACGCCGCGGGGGATTTTGTTTTTAATTAATTAGTGATTCTGTCCGTTTCCGTTATGATAGCCGTTGCCGTTATACTGATTTCCATTCCCCACATCGCTTCTATTATCAACAAGCACAGTATGCTTTTCTACACTTTCATCTTTTTTGGTAATAACGACCGACTCGCGATCATTCCTTTCATCCTCACGATCTCTGTAATAAAGAAGGTAGATAATGAGACCGATCAAGATAAGGATAAGAAGGATAAGGAACAGGATAAGTGGGAAATTTCCGATTCCAAAGAATGCCGCACTGAGAAGACCGGTATTATTTTTTGCCACTGTCTTAGTACCAGTGTTTGTTGCCACAGTCGAAGTTCGTGCGACTGCAATAGTATTCACACACGGAGCCGAGATAGTTTGACCATCAGAAGTGACAGTAACAGTAGCATATTTAGAACCAGTACCGCTATACGCCTTTGATACCGAAGGGCCTGAACCATAGAGTGCGTCACTACCTGTCCATGAATAACTGTAGTTGCCGTTACCACCCGCCGCAAGTGCTGACCAAGTAACCGTCTGGCCTGGAGCGATAGAATCAGCATCGGCATAACACGATGCTCGGAGACCGCCCGAGACAACAGCTCCTCCTGTTTGATCACCTACTTGCACAACAGAAGTACACTGTCGAGTGATAGTTTGACCACCAGAAGTCACAGTCAAGAGACCTGATTTGGTACCTGAAGTTGAATAGGATTTAGAAGCGGTACTCTGCACACTGGTAAGATTGTCGGTACCTGTCCAGAAATACTGATAGTTTCCATTTCCGCCATATACATGAGATGTCCAGGTGATTAGTTGGTTGATACCTGCGACTGCTGTGTTGGGAGCACATGAGACTTCTAGAGAAGTATCAGTTGTATAATAATTCTGGCCGTAATTATTAGTCGGGTAGTTGTTGTAATAATTATTTCCATAATAGTTATATGGATAGTTATTTGAATATCCGGTACCACCATAGATAGTGGTGCTGTTTGCACACTGTCGAGTAATAGTCTGGCTACCTGAAGTAACGGTCACTGAAGCAAATTTATCTCCAGGAGCGTAGTATGATTTGGTAATATTGTTGCTCTGACCACCGAGACCGTCGGTACCTGTCCAGTAATAACTATAGTTACCCGTACCGCCAGAAGCCGAAGCATTCCAATACACAGTATCACCAACGCCAGCAGAGGTTGGGTTTACATAACAAGATGCATCGAGAGCACTACCGGTTGGGCCGTAGTTGTAGGTTGGATATGTCGGGTATTGAGGATACGGATATGGGTATGGTTGATAGATAATAGTAGTAGTTCCCGTAGGAGACTGATAACCCTGATCAGAAATAGCAACACCATTACCACAAGCACGAGTTACCGTCTGACCACCCGAAGTAACGGTCACTGAAGCGGTCTTTGCACCAGGAGATGAGTATGATCGAGAAATGGTATTTGAGTTTCCAGAAAGACCGTCGGTACCACTCCATGAGTAACTATAGTTACCATTTCCACCAAAAGCTGACGCGTTCCAATACACCGTCTGACCAGTAGAGGCAGAGGTTGGATTGGCATAACATGTCGCATCGAGAGTTGGGGTTGTCTGTTGAATCCGGGTCTCATATCGAGGATCCTGGCCATGCAATACTGAGAATGGGTCGATGATATCAAGACCATAATCTAGAGGGCCTTTACTAGTACTATGAAAGATGCCAAATGGGTCGACATAGTCAAGAAACTCAGCGTGAGCAGAGATGGGAGATGCGGTCAAAATAAGGCCAAAAAGCATAAAATAGCTAGCAAATACGGACTTTTTACCAGATATAAGGTTTACTATAAAGTTGTGGAAAATTGATGTATTTTTCATTACCCTTCTATTATACACCCTTTCGTATTTTTTGTCAAGTACCCACCTTACACCGGGTACTTATAGATAAAAGCCTCATCTGTGGAGACGGGGGGAGGGTTTATGGCTTACAGAGGTCGAGTTTTTAGGGTAATTGTTATGGGTTCGGTTTTTCTATGATGGATTAAGGGTAAAACAACCCCCCCCCCCGGAATTTTCAGTAGAAAATTCCGGGGGGGTTCAACTTTGCATTTTAAACTTTAGAATTTCGTAAAATTTTTAGAATTAGATGCTGGCCGAGGCGCAGATGAGCATTACGACCAAAATGTACGTCGCGACTCAATGGACGGTGCGCGACGCGTTTTCGCGAAACCGACGTTGCGGAAGTAAGCGGAGTCTGCAACAAAGGCCAGCGCTAATTCTGAAGGTTTTACTTAGATGTCGATAGTGGCCTTCATAGCGTTCGACTGTATAAACGACTTCCTCGCTGGTACATCCGTACCCATGAGCATATCAAACACCTTATCCGCTTCAAACGCATCAGTAATAGAAACCTGCTTGAGAATTCTTTTCTCCGGATCCATAGTGGTTTCCTTGAGCTCTTCGGCATTCATTTCTCCGAGACCCTTGTATCTTTGAATGTGTACCTTGGCTGCCTTTTTATTCTTTGGATCAAAGAGATCTTCGGCTGGCTGCTCTTCCCCACTTTCTTCTTCACCTTCTTGAGCGACATCTACATCTTTGCCAAGTGCTTTTATTTTCTCTTCATCTGAATAAAAATATAATGTCTCCTTACCTCGCTTTACCTTGTAAAGTGGTGGCTGAGCAATGTACACAAATCCTCCCTCGATCAGTGGTTTGAAATATCGATAAAGCAAGGTCAAAATCAAT
The DNA here is from genome assembly GCA_004298345.1 of Patescibacteria group bacterium. Classification (GTDB taxonomy): domain Bacteria; phylum Patescibacteriota; class Minisyncoccia; order Phycocordibacterales; family PALSA-1337; genus SCTV01. The sequence continues at coordinate 22,303 of SCTV01000075.1, read as the reverse complement.
GTACGAATGTGCGCACCGTCCACGTCGGCATCAGTCGCAATAATTATTTTGTGATAACGAAGTTTCGTAATATCAAAAGTGTCCCCGATAGCAGTACCCATTGCCACGACAAGATTTTTGATCTGCTCAGAACCGAGCATGCGGTCGAGTCGAGCTCGCTCGATGTTTAGAATCTTGCCTCGAAGCGGAAGCACTGCCTGAGTTCGTCTATCTCGTCCAGCTTTTGCTGTACCACCTGCAGAATCTCCCTCCACAATAAATATTTCAGCGTCTTTTGCTTCTGTACCACTTTGACAGTCAGCAAGCTTTCCGGGAAGTGTCATGCCTTCGAGCGCACCCTTGCGAAGCACTGAATCCTTTGCGGCCTTAGCAGCCTTTCGTGCCTTGAGTGCGAGGATAGATTTCTGCACGATCGCGCGAGCATCGTCTGGATTTTCTTCAAGAAAGGCGGAAAAGGCTTCACCGAAAACAGTTGCCACTGCTCCCTGTGCTTCCACACTACCGAGCTTAGCCTTAGTCTGGCCCTCAAACTGTATTTCTCGAAGCTTGACCGACACTACCGCCGTGAGGCCTTCTAACACATCATCTCCAGTAAAATTATCCTCGCTATCTTTTACTAATGTATTTTTACGAGCATAGTTGTTGATCGTCCTGGTCAGAGCAGTCTTGAAACCGGTCATGTGCGTACCACCCTCACTATTGTAAATGTTGTTTGCAAACGCAAGAAGACGAGGTGAGATATCGTCCACATATTGTAGAGCGATCTCCACAGATTCTACACCTTCAACTTTCTTTTCAATGTAGAAAATGTTTTTGTGGATCGGCTTCTGAAATTGATTATTAAATCTAACAAGAGATATGAGACCCCCTTCAAAATAGAAACTCTGTGATGGCGCATCGATACTGAGCTCCCGGAAATAAAAGACATCAGCAAGGTCGATCTTGTCCGGACATTCTCGAGCGTCGATGACAGAGATCCGAAGACCTCGTACCAAGTACGCTTGCTGTCGCATATGAGTCACCACTCTATTAAAATCAAAAATTACTCCTTCTTTAAAAATTTCCTTGTCTGGCTCAAAGTAGACTATCGTACCGTGGAGTTTGCTTGAATCTATCTTTTTGACAGCTGACTTCTTTTTACCTTGACTATACTCCTGCATATACACACCACCATCTCGATGTACGATAACCTGACAGAAAATAGAAAGTGCATTTACTACCGAGGCACCCACACCGTGGAGACCTCCAGAAACTTTGTAGCCCTCACCTCCAAATTTACCTCCGGCATGAAGCACGGTCATGACCGTCTCGAGCGCAGAAACTTTTGTCTTTGAATGTGTGTCGACAGGAATACCTCGGCCATTGTCTACTACACGAATACGATTTTCTGGCAAAAGAGTGATTTCAATATCATCACAAAAACCACCCATCGCTTCGTCGCGAGAGTTGTCAAAAATTTCAGTGATGAGGTGATGGAGACCCTCAGGACCAGTCGTACCAATATACATACCCGGGCGCTTTCGCACCGGATCAAGTCCCTCAAGTACCGTAATCTCATCCGCGCCGTACGAGCCTTTCTTTACCTTTTTTTCGTCTTCGTTTTTAGCCATATTTTGATACAGAAGGTATATATAATGTTTACTTTTGCACTATCCATTATAGCATTTTTAAACCAAGAAAGAAAGAGTTTTCTACGTAATCTGGGGATTAAAACTACCCAAAAAGACAGTTGACATGGTGGTATTAAAGATGATATAAACACAACTGAACGTTCTTCTGAAAGGCTTACTATGCTACTCAAAAAACTTCTTGCTCTAGCTCTGCTCCTCTGTCTCTGTGTCCTCGGGGTGGACCTGTGGAAACGGGGTTGGCCCTTTGCCATTATTCCACTCGACCTGGTTGCTGGAATGATGGCCATGCTTCTTTACGAGGGCAGAAATTTCTTCAAGGGCCCTTGGGATTCTGTGAAAATCCCCATTGTCGCCTTCGGCCTAGTCCTTGGCTATCTTTCACTCGCAGTCTTCATCATCATCGCGCAGGAAAAAGAAGTCCCCAATCGCTCGTAGGCAACTGCGGCGCGATTTTTTATTTTACAATCCTTCATTTGCTTTCTGTGCCAAAAGTGCCATACTTTACTTGAAACGTTTGGTCAACAAATTGTAACTGCCTCAACATGAATATTCGAGTGTTGGTCGCACGAATACTGGTTGTCGTCATCGTGTTCTTTGGACTCAAGCTCACCTTCACCAGCTCCCTCTGGTGGGCGCCTGCTTTCTGGGCTATCAGTGGAGTCCTCGCTTGCATCGTCTCTCGGGTCTGGGATATTTTTACCAACCCATTTGATCTTGCACAAATGATCGCAACGATTATCGTGGGCTGTATCGGTGGATTTATCTTCCTCCTCGTGATGGCCACCGAACACGAAGATGATAAAGTCAGTCGCACACCACGGTAGTGCGACTTTTTATTTCTACCAACAATACCCTATGGCATAAACCTAGGATAGTTCATCTTTTACAAGACACTACTTACCTCACATACATCGATTATACGCACGTACGTATAATCGATGTATGTGCCTAAAGGAACTAGTCAGACTAGTTTTATCACCGATAGTTAAAATTCAACGGCTCATTAGCTTAATGAGCCATTGAATTTTATTTAGTCCTTGAACACTATATGGCCTTGCTCCAGCTTACTTTTCCATACAACCCCATAATTTTATAGCGGATGGGTGAGATGTATACAATAAATACGCGGTCGCGTATTTATTGTATACACATCTATATTTAAGTTATTTTAAATATAAGTTCAACATCCCAACCAGAAGGTGACCTTTACTTTCTTATGTTTTTCCCCTAAACTTACCCCTATGTCAAAAACAGACCCAAACGGCCTCTCCCGCCACCTCTATAAAGTCTCCACTGCCGATCAAGACAAGCTTATTAAAAACCTCGAATCTCGCACCGATGCCGAAGCTCTCCGTATCAAGCGATATATGGCCATGGCCGACCTTTCTCGCACCAAAGGCAGTCCACTTTCTGAAATCAAAGAACGTGTCGTGAACCTCCCAGTCCTCAAAGATTTTGACCATATCGATATTCCCGAAGTCATCCCGACCAATATCCTTTTCGACCTGTTCAACTTCGCTCCCGACCACCCTGCCCGCAGTACCTCCGACACCTACTATGTCGATCCTAAAAACGTCCTCCGCACCCACGACACCGTGATGTGGTATTACTATTTTCAACTTGAGGAAATCAAAAAGAAAATCGCAGAAGGCAAAGAGCTCGGCGTGATGTGCTACGGCAAAGTCTACCGCAAAGATGAAATCGACCGACATCATATGAACATCTTTCATCAGATGGGCGGACTCTACCTTGTGCCAGATAGCCAAAAAATGCTCACTATTGAAGATTTGAAAAATGTCCTCTCGGAAGTGGTGCAGAGTGTTTTCGGCAAAAACATCAAATACCGCTTCAACCCAGACACCTTCCCCTACACCGATCCATCTCTTGAAGTAGAAGTAGAAATCAACAGCCAGTGGATTGAAATTTTGGGCGGCGGTATGCCTCGCAAAAGTGTGCTCAAAGATTTTGGTGTCGAAGGCTACAACGGCTGGGCTTTCGGATTTGGACTCGAGCGCCTCGCGATCATCAGTATGCAGCTACCAGACATCCGTCTCCTCTGGTCAGAAGATGAGCGAGTAAAGAAGCAACTCAAGCTTGGTCAGAAATTTGTAGAAGTGAGCAAGTATCCACCAATCGTGCGCGACATCTCTTTTGTGGTGAAAAATGATTTTATTCCCAACGACTATTTCGATACCGTCCGCGAAATTGCCCCGGGACTGATCGAGGAAGTCGAGCTTTTGGACAAATACGAAAACGCCAAGAAATTTGGCGAAGGCAACGTAAGCTACGCCTTCCGCATCACCTACCGCTCCCTCGACCGCACCCTCACTTCATCTGAAATTGATACCATTCACAAAAATCTTGAGGAGGTGACTAAAAAGACGTACGGAGCGACGGTGAGGTAAATCTATTCATTGAAACTCGCCATATCGTCAGCGTCGAGATAATCAAAGACAGTGGCATCTTTGACCAGACCAAGTCGTTCAATCTGTTTATCCAGCCATTCCCGACCTTCCGGATCATCCGCATAGGTGTTGGCTGTCGCTTCTTTTGCCCATTCTACTATTTCTGCATCAGTTTTGGGAATACCATTACTTTTTATCCAATCAGCGATTTCCTCATCTGAGTGACCTTCGGCAATATATGTCTTGAGCTGTTCACCTATGAGACCTTTCCATTCCAAAAGTGACTGATCTAGTTCACAGTTAAAATCATACTCTCCAATATTACCCCATAGTAAAGCACGGCACTTATCAATAATGCGTGCCAAAATTACAAAGTGGCCAATTTTTACCCGCGGGCTTCGTGGTGCATGCTTGGTGAGATCGAGTCCTATTTTCTGCTTGTTTGGCGACATAAATTATTATTGCTATCTTCTAATATCTATTTTCTATCGGATACAAGTCAATCGGAATTTCTTCATATGGGTGCACAGATTTAATTGCTGAAATTACTTGATCAATTTTGTCTTCCGGACAATTTGTCTCAATTCGTTCCTCTTCTACAGACTCGAGCTGTCCAGCTTTTCCTACAGAGGGATTACTCTTTTCTGATCCTTTAAAGCGACCTACTCCACGTGTAGAAAAAGTACAGAACGTATACTCACCAATTACGCCTGCACCAGCTTTCCCCATTGCCTCCCTAACCATGTCGGCGTGAGTAGTCGGTACAAAAGTTACTAGTTTGTAGAGTTTAATTTTCATTAAATTCAGAATGTTTTTTAATCACCATTTTAAACATATCTTTCATTTTATTCTGCAAAGAAAAATCGTCAGTCTTGTGAGGATTGTGAGAAAAAATATTAAAACCTTTTTCATCATATCTAGGCACCAAATGCCAGTGGACATGCTTCACCTCATCTATATAAACCATGTAAACTTTTTGAACCCCCAAAACCTCTAGTAGTGTATCCCTGGTCACGTCAACAATATTCATTAAGTAGTCATACTCCTCGCACGAAAGACTCTTAATATCTTTTACAACATCTTTCCACACAACAATGGTGTGACCGTTAGTCATGGGGTACAAAGCAAGACAAACATATAACCTCTCATCTTCATAGATAATAGATTCTTTGGGAGGCACCGGTAAATCAGTCATAGCGTAAAGTATACCAAAAAATAGTCTTGTGCACTAAAGTTTTTTCACAAACTCGAATCTCGGCTTTTTGACCCCGTCAATCACCACTTCTTCGGTAAACATTTTAGCCGGACGGACCCAGAATTTTGACTTGTCGTTTTCATACAGCGCTTCGTAGAACACCATATCTTCTAGTGTTTCTGAATGCTTGGCCACAAAATGTACTCGGTACTGATTACCGCTCTTTGCGTGTTGATAAATACCTGGTTGTATAGATTGAGACATGTTTTTTATAATTTATAATTTCACTACATCTCCGAGCCCCACGAGATGAGGCCAATGGCAATGATACCAATGACCATACCTATTATTTCGATTTTATTTACCTCCTCACCATACATTACGAGACCAATAATAGTTACAGCAATCGCTGAACCGACAGAGAAAATTACTGCTCCACGAGCAAGTTGTGAGCCGTTTTTGATAGCCACAAGCCAGAAAGCATTGGCGACCATATATGAACCGAGTGCAAGGACCCAAAAGAGAGCAGTCTGTTTCAGTGAGTATTCCTTTGCAAAAATATCAGCAAAAATTTCAAACAGTATGAGGAGTGATATAGCGAGAATCCAGTGCATAGAAGATACTACTACAATACCATAATAGAAAGACTAAGGACGGCGAGGACAATAATGACAAACAGCACGAGAAGCGTATAAGCAAGCAATTGCAATGCTTCTGCCTTTCTACCGTCTAAATACCAAAGTAATGGACGGCCAAACACCAAATAGCTCGTGACGGCCGCAGAAAAAACAAACAATAGGAGCATAATAATCGGCATCAATATCGTAAACGATTGATCCGGCGTCTTTGGCGCATAAAAAATACCTGAGACAAGAAGCGCCACATAGAGTGCCGTGGCTATGGCGTGGATAAAAGCTGTTTTTAAAATTGGGTTCATGTTTATGGTGTGTATGGCTTATATGGCCAAATTATACAAGAAAAGTCACAATATTCATAGCAAACAACCTGTCAGAGTCTCCCGCGACTCTCGGTTCGCCGTCGCTCACCTTGGTCTGGGCACTAGCTCGCCCGTTTTTCTTGGTAGAAAAACATGACTCCGCTGTTCGACTCTGAACAAGCCAACTGCTTGGCTTGTTCAGGTGGCTCAGGAATTAAAAAAACGCCCGTTGCTGGGCGATTTTTTTAATTCCTGAGCCGTCCTGTCACCTGGGAAACCCACGGTTTTCCCACGCTCGAGTACTCACTGCCTTCCTCCACGGGGAAACGCCATTTTCCCCGACCCCCTTCCAACAGGCGTCTCTTCCATTTCATTTCAGAGCCACCTGTCAGAGTCGAACTGACGCGATCCCGTTTACAAAACGGGTGCTCTACCAACTGAGCTAAGGTGGCAATATTAAATCCGAAATTTAAAGTACAAAATTAACAACCAAACAAAAAGAGGATAGTACTTTCCTCGATTACTTCACACTATCATCTTCGCTGATATTTTTCAAGAAAGGAGACGCTTCACCTTCTCCGCTCTTTACCTCAGTGTGGCCACGAAGTATTTTTGCCACACGTGGATGCTTTTTTATTGCTGAATATGAGCCGGCAATAGTTTTCTCCGTCTTTGACACCGTTCGAGCCAAATGTGTCCGGCACCAAGCGGTGATCAACGCCCATGTCTTTGCTGAGAAAAAGTTTCTCGTGCCTCGATACCAATATCGAAGCGTATCGTTTGTTTTTGTGCCATATTTACTCAAAAATGATGCCTTCCCCGTACGAAGCTCCACTCGCTTAGACCACACGATCAGTGCAATAGCCACGAGTGCAACCCAAAAAACAATCATTTCAAAATTCATAGGCTATTTTTCAAGCACCGCAAATCGAACAAAGCGCGCGACCTCGATTTTCTCACCAAATTTCTGCATCGCGCCATCGATCATCGCGCGAATAGTCATCTCAGGGTTTTTTATAAATGGCTGGTCAAGGAGTGCTTCCGGAGATTCCGGGTTTGAAGCGGTGATATGCATTGCAATCTCTCGAGCGAGTGCCTTGAACTCATCATTACCTGACACAAAATCAGTCTCAGCTACAAGCTCTACCATCGTACCCATGGTCGCACTTGAGTGTACGTATGAAGCAATGGTACCCGCACCAAAAGCACGGTCCGCCTTTTTTGCCGCCATTTCCTGACTCTTTTTCTTGAGTACTTCGAGAGCCTTTGCCATATCACCTCCAGACTCTTCAAGAGCCTTTTTGCACTGCATCACTGAGATTCCGGTCTTATCTCGTAATTCCTTGATTTGTTCTGTGGTAATCATGATGGAGAGAGCTTGTTTAACGTTAATAAAACGGACCGAAAAAACTTATTTTGCAGTAGCAACTGGAGCCTTTTTTGCTGTCTTGTATGCCTTGACCACCTCATCAACAAAAAACTTGATACTTGAAAGAGATGAATCATTACCGACAATAGGGAAAGTAACTTCTTTCAAATCACAGTCTGATCCGAGAAGGGCGATCACTGGAATACCTTTGTCTACTGCTTCTTGCACTGCAATTTTCTCTCGTTTTGGATCAATCACAAACATTGCTTTTGGCATTTCTCGCATTGGTACAATACCTGAAAACATAATCTCAAGATTTTCAATTTCTCGGTCAATAAGAAGTCGCTCTTTCTTTGTATATTTAATAAGCTCGCCTCGTTCTCGCTCACCAGTGAGCTGTTCGAGCTTTGCAACTCGCTTTTTGATCTCGTCGAAGTTGGTAAGGGTACCACCGATCCATCGTCCGGCAACATATGGCATGCCGAGAGTGATGCCGGCAGCCTTGATTGCATCTTTTGCCTCACTTTTACCTCCCACAAAAAGAATTTGTTTGTTAAATTGAGAAAGTGATGCCACCGCTTCAAGTGCTTTTGCGAGCAGAGTCTGTGTTTTTTCTAGGTCAAAGATTTCTACTTTATTTTTAGCACCAAAAATAAATGCTTTGGTAGAAGGATGTCGTCGGCTCTTTGAATACGCAAAATGAGCGCCAGCCTTGAACATGCTGTCGATAAGTGGGGTCCGCACGATGTCTTTGGTTTGTTCTATCATACGTGAGAAGTCTACCAGATTACTGCTTAGAATGCAAATCCATGGCTAGGATGATAGGATCAAGGCCTCCCGCAAAGATTTTCTCGATATTATGCCACGATTCCTTTATCCGATGATCAGTGATTCGGTCTTGCAGAATGTTGTAAGTACGGATCTTTTCTGAACGGTCAGCCGTGCCTATTTGGTCTTTTCTGTCGGCACTAAATTTCTTTGCTTCTTCTTCTTCCTTCAAAAGCTCGAGCTTGGCAATGAGAATGCTCATCGCCATTTCGCGGTTTTTAAGCTGACTGCGCTGAGAAGTCGAGCGAACATCAATCCCCGTAGCTTTGTGTACGATACGTACTGCTGTTTCCACTTTGTTTACATTTTGTCCTCCTGCTCCACCCGAACGAGAAAATTCTACTTCAATATCCGCGGGCTTTATTTCTATCACCGACTTTTTCCTGATAGGCAAAATAGCCACAGACGCGGTGGAAGTATGCACTCGCCCCATCTTTTCTGTTGCAGGAATTCTTTGTACCCGATGCACACCGGTCTCATAGCGAAGAAGCTTGTATACGTCCTGTCCTCTGATTTCAAAAGAGGCCTCCTTGTACCCCCCAGCCGAGCCCATAGACTCTTCCACAACCTTGAAAGACCAGCCACGATTTTCAGCATATCGACGGTACATGGTCGCGAGTTCTTCGGCAAAAAGTGCCGCTTCATCGCCTCCGGCACCGGCACGCACTTCAAGAATGATTTCGTTTGGCAGTTCACTCACGATCGCTTCTTCAGATGCCACAATCTCCTCCATTTGTTTTAAAAGTCCTTGCTTTTGTTCTTCGAGAGATTTGATATCTGTTTCAGCCATACTTAAAAGGCTCGGGTCGTGGGCCATCATAGCTCGTAGCTCTGCCTGCTCCTTTTCGAGTTTTTCATACATTTCCACCAGATAGCTGGTTTTATGATTTTCTTTATATTGAGTGAGGTCCTTCATGGAAAATAGATTTAAGAACAGTACAAGATGCACAGAAACCCGAACCGTAAACGGTTCGGGTTTCTGTCCTGTCGCTATTTAGACTTGGTCGCCTTTTTTGGAGCCTTTGAAGCAGCTCGGGTCTTGAATCGTTCTACTCGTCCAGCCGTGTCGAGAGACTTTTCGTTACCAGTATAGAATGGGTGACATACACTGCAGATTTCAACGTTAATACTTTCTCGAGTTGAGCCAAAGGTAAACACGTGACCACATGCACAAGTAGTGGTTGCCTTTGGGAAATATGCTGGATGTATCTCTTTTTTCATAAGGGCAAGTATAGCAGATACTACAAAAAACACAAGATTCCAACGGCTCATTAACGTAATGAGCCGTTGGAATGGCTTATAACATGGCTTAATTTCCCTTCAAAATATCAATCTGCTTTTGATATTTATCCGCCAAATCTATCACATCATCACCGTAAAAAGCATACTCGCGCTTATTGGCGTTGGTCCACCCAGCAAGGTAGCGGAGAGCAGCGAGACGTTCGGCCGCTCGAGTACCCACCGCCGCCCCATTTTCTTTCATCAAAATCGCTGAGGCCATAAATGCGTCGTACGGGTCCCAAGGGTTTGGTATTGCATGACCTGTCGCGGTTGCGATTTTCTTTTCGTAGAGTATCCAGGTTGACGGAATAAACTGTGCTGGACCCATCGCTCCTCCCCACCCATACCACGGTTTTTTTGATACCGGCATTTTGTCAGGATCGAGACCAAGACGACTAGTGATGTCTACAAAAGGTACCGTGTCGCGAGGATTCTTCATATCCACTCTCCAGCTTCCTGTTCCCACATTCTGTCCAAGATTACTCTCTTCGGCAATAATTCCAAGAATAAGCGCCGGGCGCACACCAGTCTTGGCCGAAGCAATGTTGGCGTAGTCGAGTGCTTTTTCAAACGAAATTGCGCTCGAACCTTGTAGAGAAAACAGAGCACTTCGGATAGTAGCTGCTGACTTTTGAGTTTCTTTGAGGAGTGCTTGATAATTTTTCTCAATACCACGAGAAGTGCTCAAAATCTTCTTTTTCTCTGCTTCATCCTGTTCTATTTTTTTCTTTTCGAGAATCTGAATCATGCGAAGCTGATTTTCTTCGGTTCGTTTATCTTCAAGTGCACTCTTTTGAGCACTGGTCTCGGCCTTAGTAATCTCGAGGTCGTCAAATGACTGCTTGAGCGCAGTATTTATGGAAGCAAACGCATCAGCGTCTTCGAAAAACTTTGAGATCGGCTGATTTGACAAAAGCACTTCCGACAAAGACGCGTCATCTATCTGTGCGGTCTTGCGTATGAGCTCCGCGACCGCCTCCTTTTCTCTCTCTATCTTTTCTGATAATTTTGAAATAACTACTTTTTTGGTACCAATGTCGCTCGTCAGCTTTTGGATAGCAATGTCTCGAGCTTGGATATTGAGCTTGGCCTTTGCAATTTTTGCATTCAAAATAGCTATATCTCGCTCAAGGCTCACACTCTTGTTCTGCTGATCTCTGAGAATAGTTTCTTGGAGTGCGATAGCTGATTCAATACTATCGAGTTGTTTTTGAAGCTCGGCACGACGATTGGCTACATCTGCCCCAGTCACTGTCTGAGCAAAGCCCTGCGCAGACAGCGAGAAAACTAGACAAAATAGCAACAGGAAAACCCGAATACTATACATGAGGTACATGTGGGTAGTATAGCAGTTTTTGAGGTGAGACAAAAGAAAAGCCCCGCCGTATTCTCGGCGGGGCTTTTCTTTTCTAAAATCTAATGTCTGACGTTTTAAATCTACCCCTTTACTTCTTCGGAGCCTTTGCGTCCGCGGCTGGAGCGTCTGCTTTTGCCTCTGCACCTTCAGCCCCTTCCTTAGCTTCCTTACCTTTCTTTGCAACTTCAATAGCAGACATATCTACTGCTGTTGGTACTTCTTCTACCACTTCTTCTTTTGGTTCATAAACCGAAGCCACTACTTCATCAGCGTGAGTTACGAGCGTAACACCAGCAGGCATTTTGATATCTTTGGCGAGAATAGTATTTGAAAAAGTGACGAGAGAAGAAATATCTACAGAAATAGTATGTGGCAAATCTTTTGGAGAAGCTTCGATACGTACTTCTCGAAGCACCTTTACGAGGTTTCCGCCGAGATCCTTGACCGCTGGAGCAACACCGACAAAGTCGAGTGGCACGTTTACCTGAATCTTTTGACCCTTTTCGAATACATAAAAGTCAGCGTGTCGTGCAGTACCTTTGACTGGATCAACGTCTACTTCATGAATAAGAGAGTCGAGCTCTACGCCTTCGCCCTGAAGAGTGACCACAGATGACTCACCCGCCTTTCGCCAGACTTTAATAAAATCAGAAAAAGACACCTTGATCGGAGTAGACTTTTCTTTCTTACCATAATAGACCGCAGGAACCATCCCTTTGGTGCGTAGTGCATCAAGGTCTTCCTTCAAATCTCGCTTGTGTATATTCAATGTAATCATGAGGATGTAGTATATACTGCCTTCGAAAAAAAATCAAATCTATACTACATTATTCTGTGGCACTCCCCCTTCCATCACTTGAATGATATTTGTGGTCGAAAGTGTTGCCATTTCAAGTCTGGCTTCGAGAGTACCCGAAGCGATATGTGGAGTCATTACTACATTCGAAAGTTTTGCGAGGCCTTTTGCAAGCTTTGGCTCAAATTCAAACACATCGAGACCAGCTCCGGCAATTACACCATTCTTGAGAGCCGACACCAATGCATTTTCATCTACCACCTGCCCGCGAGAAGTATTTATCAGATATGCCGACTTTTTCATCATCGCCAGTCGCTCTGCATTTATCAAATGTTGCGTCGTCGGCAAGAGCGGTACATGTATCGAAACCACATCAGCGTTTTTCAAAACCTCATCAACGGCAGGACAAAAAACGGCCCCGAAACTTTTCTCCAGCTCCTCATTTCTCTTTACATCATAGTACACGAGCTTCATACCAAAACCATTGACCGCTCGATGAGCCACGTCCGCACCAATACGCCCAGTTCCAATAATCCCGAGCATCTTGCCAGCAAGCTTCATCCCATGAAAAATCATTGGATTCCAGCCATTAAATTTTCCCCTTCGCATATATTCATCACTCTCTACCACTCGACAAGTCAGGGCGAGGATGAGCGCCCACGCGTGCTCGGCCACTCGGTCAGCTCCGCCTCCGGGAGTGTTCGTCACATACACACCTCGCTTTTTAGCTTCATTTACATCTATATTATTTGTACCAATAGCATAGTTGGCAAAAATCTTGGCTGTCGGACACGCATCAAATACTTGCGCATCCACCTGGTCAGTCAAAAGAGTGAGCACCGCATCATATGGCTTTTTGGAAAGTGCTTTAACGAGCTCTTTGTGTGTCAGTGGTCGGTCTTTGGGATTAATATCTACTTCGTAACCTTTGTCGGTCAACATTTTTATGCCTGCATCCAAAATCTTTCTGGTGATATAAATTTTTTTCATAACCAAGATTATAGCATATTAGCAAAAGATGAAAATTGACTTTTATACCAACTAAAAGGTAGTGTTAGCAAAGAATGCAAAAGCTTAAAATTGTAGAAGTCGACGCAGAAAAACTCAAACTGACCCCGCGACAAAAAGAAGTCTGGCTCCTGCTTGCCTGTGGCAATACCGATAAGAAAATCGCAAAAAGGCTCGGGGTGAGCTGGAGCACCGCCTACACACACCGATGGAACCTGCTTCGAAAGTTTAAGAAGCTCCTCGGGTTTCGCCCAACCATTGCCGATCTGGTGCAAATCGCCCTCGCGCTCGGCGAAATCGAAAACAAATTCAAGAAAAAAGAAACCGCTCCGGCAACTAAGACATAGTTGTCGGATTTTTATTTAAACCATCGAGGATGCTTGACAAAAACGCTCATATGCGGAGAATAGAGTCTGAACCGCTCATCAAATTTTGTTTTCAAAAACTCGGGAGAACTACTCACCATGAAACTACAAATAGTGCTCCAGTGTCACGACAAAAAAACTGGAAAATACTACCAGATGCTTCTGGAAGCTGACTCCGAGGGATTTCCACTTCAAGAGGGTAATACGCTCAGAATCGTAAATACCGGGTTATCCTCATCCTACTGTGTCAGGATTGAGCGAGTCATGCGAGATGTGGATGATACCGGAAAACCGGGTCACCTCACTCTCGGGTTTTTCCCCACAATCCTCGTCACGCCAGAAACACCGGGAAGTGCTCATGAACTCAGCAGACATTGGCAAGAATTAGAACCCGCGAGGTTTCTTTTTCATTGAGTTCGCCGATAGGCAAGGAACATATCCTGTTTCGAACCTCACCCGCTCACACAGCGGGTTTTTTATTTCAAAACAGACAAAGATTAAACGGCTCATTAGCTTAATGAGCCCCGTTTAGTGTGCTTCTGTAGAGCCATTTTATAAAAATTGGTAAATTGATATTTTTTCCTGAAATTGAGCGGGATCACCCTTAACCCAGAAAACTAAATGCCTTCATCTTTTCTTCCACCACTTGGGCCACAGCGTCCCGAGATGGGGCGAGATACTTGTATGGAGCGACTTGTTTTGGATCAGCCAAAAGAGTCGAGTCGAGTGTCGTGCGGTATGCCACTCGAAGCTCGGTATTTACATGCACAATAGCCACCCCAGCTTTAATGGCATTCTGAATATCCGCATCTGTATTGCCCGAGGCACCATGAAGCACGAGGGGTACACCAGTCGCCTGCGCAATATCTGCCACTCGGGAAATATTGAGTGCCGGATCCTTGCCCTTGGCGAGCATACCGTGAATATTGCCCACCGCGGGAGCCAACATATCCACTCTAGTCTCTTGCACAAAACGCTTTGCCTGTTCTGCTGTCGTCAAATATTCATCAGACAGATTGATCCCCTCCGGCACCGAGTCGAGCACCTTTGAAGACTTGCCTATATACCCGAGCTCCGCTTCGACGAGCACCCGCTCTCCCCAAAATGGCTTACTACTTTTTGCATAGTCGACACACTGTTTGGTCACCCGGACATTAGCATCAAAAGCAAGCTCAGTACCATCAAAAATCACCATATCAAATCCGGCATCAATCGCTTCTTTGACTCGCTCAAATGAGTAAGTGTGATCGGCATTGATAAAAATAGGAAAATCATATTGCTCGCGCAAGCTCTTTACGAGTGCTGCCGCTTGTCTCACACCAATGAAATCGCGCTCTCCCTCAGACACGCCGATAATTACTGGGAGATTCATTTTGCGAGCTGCGTTGAACACCGCCCACAGCCCGACTGAGTCAGAAATATTAAAATGACCGATGGCTGTCTTTTTTTCTTGCGCCTCACGAATATATTGTCTGAGTGTTTTCATTTTATGTCTGAGTTTATTTTTTATTGTGCATTAGGTAGACCCGCCGTCTTCTTTACTACTCGGAAAATAACCAGTCCGAGAAGTACAGCCACGATACCGAGCATCACACCGAGTACCCACGGCTTGCGCTCACTGAGTGGAATCACCGGCGGGACGTACTCGCTATTTCGGTGTTCTGGTCCAAGAGCACCGATCATAAATTCATCCGCCCTAAAATTGCGATACACCGATGCGAGATCATATGAAGACATCATGGCTTTTTCATTACCATAGAAAAGTCGGTAAGCCGCTTGCGGTTCACCGAGAAAAGCGATCGCCCGAGAGTATCCCGAAGCACTCACACCTGTCACGTGTATCGGCTGGCTGTCCTGATTGTGCACCACCAGTTTTATATACCTTGCGACCGACTCACTGTAGGTCACAGTCGTTTTTTCTCCGGACAATTCTCTCGTCTTATATTGATAGATCACATCGCCCCCGAGATAGCTCCAAGTGCTTTTATCATTACTCGAATAGACAGTCACCGAACGTTCAAAATTTTTGGAGTCAGTGGCGATAGTTACTCGGTCGGTCAGGGTACCCGTCTGGCCGAGATCGGTCACTATTTCAGTGTCTTTTCCAACCTCTGCCCACTCAAAAACTGGCTTATACGCAAGGCGGTTTCCCTTTGCATACACATCTCGGCTAGCCGAGACGCCTACCACTGAAACGGGTGCACTTTCAGTATCAGTAATCTTTACCAACACATAACGGTAGGTGGATTCTGGATACGAGACCGTGGTGTTGCGAATAGGAAAATCACGGCTATAGTCGTAAATGATCTGGTTGTCAGCGAGGAGTTGCCACGTACTCATATCAGTACTGCCGTAGATCTGGACTTTCTTACGATAATTTTTCAGCTCATTATCGATATTCAAAGTAATCTGATTGTGGAACGTCGCTCCGCCAAAATCTGCGACAAAGCTCGTCGACTGCCCTGCCACACTGCCTTTATTTAAAATCTTTGGAGAGAGCACTGAGGACTGAATGTCATCTCGATTGGTGATCAAAAGATATGGCACTTCTTTGTTATCAACACCGACCACACGAAGATCACGGAGGTTGGAAGTCGAAGTGGCAAAGACTTCTTGATCGAGAGGTACTCGAAGGAGCGTGGTCGAATCTATGTCGCTCGGCAAGCGGATCTCTTTGTAAACTCGCCATTCTTTTTGAGAAAAATCGGCAGACGCAGTCGAGACGATACCAAGTAGGGTGAAGACAACAACACCAGCTATTTTAACTATATTAGAAACTGAAAAATATGTGTTCATAAAGTAGAATATGTTAGACAGGCTATTACACGACCGGCGTACTATCTGACGCAGTGAGAAACCCTTTGATACGTGCCGAGAAGCGGAAGTATAGATACCCGACAACAACCAACGCAATACCGAGAGCCATAAATGCAATGATTCGGTAGACCGCCTCGAGAAGCCAGATATCGTAGAGAAATGTTTTGAGCACAGTGATGCCAAACACGACCGTCGCACAGATACGCAACACAGATGTTTTAGAAACAATGCCGAGCACTATCGCAATGAGTGCGTAAATAATAAAGAAGACCGATATTGCGAGACTGGTCGACTGAGCAACACTATCGGTCGATGAGACAAAGCGGAACCAGTCGACGATTTCAAACACACCCGCACAGAGGATGAGGATATTGGCAATCGCCATAAACGCCGCCGCTTTGTGCAAGTCTTCACGGATTTTAGTATCACGATAAAAGGTGTGAAAGATATACGCGACAAATAGTGCAAGCACCACCGCCACAGCAAACACCACAAAACGCTCGTTGAAGATGAGGAAGAAATTTTCCTGCGACAAATACGTATCAAACGCAAAGAGTCGAAATAGGCCGAGAGCAAAAATAGGAATCGAATACGACACCATTCTCGAGCGGAGCAAATGCCCTACCCAGGCGATGATGCCTGCTTCGACAAACCATGAAATAGTGATCCAGTAGCCCTGAAACTGTATCGGAAACACCAGCGTCAAAAAGAGTACCGCCATACCTGCCGGTAAATACACCAACGCTTTTGTGCCTTCTTTTACATACGAACCAAAAAGAGCAATGACGGTGTAGACCGCGGTGAGGAAAAGTGGCAAAAGACCCATGTAGGCGGAATAGTCAGCATTCAAAATACCGTAGCTCACTGACATATAGAGAAGGCCGGTTACGAGCATCAGTGCAAAATCCTTGTTTGACGGCTTGCGGTCGTTGAAATAATAAAAGACAAGTGTCGAACCAGTAAAGATTGCCCAGTAGAGTGTAAAATAAAACTCAGTCATGAACAGCTTGCTCGAATCGTAGTGGCCAAAGAACCATGAACCCACGAGAAGGAGCGTACCGAGTGCACAGCCCCACACGAGCGATTTCCAGTTTCTGAAATAGGCTAGAGCAAAAAGTCCGAGGTCGAGAAGTGTGATGTAAGTAAGCAAACCGATGTCATTGACCGTACTGCTCGAAACGAGAATCGGGGTGAGGAATCCACCAAGAAGCGCGATGCCGGCGATAGCGACAGAGTTGTATCGTACTGAAAGCACGACCGAGAAAAGCGTTACGAGGATCATGCCGAGAAAAGCCGTGAGCTGTTCTACCATATGATAGAGGCCAAAGGCACTATAGAGCGAGAGATAAAGGATCGCGATACCGCCTCCAGTGAGAAAGAAAGCATACTTCGGATATTTTCTATAAAACCACTCCCCCGTACCAATGAAGCCAAGGCCTATAATGAGCCCGAGGATGACACGACCCGTCTCACCGATGAGATTGTTGTCAAAAGAAAATTTAATAAAGAAGCCGACACCAAAAAGGATGGCGATGATACCGGCGACCATGAGCCACTTGGTATTGAAGGCAAATTCAGTGGCAGTGGCGGCACCTTTTCCTGAAGGTGCGGGTGCTGCGGATGCGGTGACTGGAGAAGTAGGTGCTGCGGCCGGCTGGGACATGTCGCTTGCGGTCGGTGCCGGTGCGGGGGTTGTTGAAGATGCACTTGGTGTCGGCGCACTACCTGTTCCGTAGAGCTCGTCTTTCGTGATGATACCTTTTTGAATGAGAAGTGAAGCGAGGCGATTTACCACAAGACTCGCATCTCCAGTGCCACCATGCTTTGGACTTCTAAACACGAGATACCCCACAATACCGATTACCACAAGAAATAGTATGTATTCCATAAATATAGCTTACGCGCTGTTACAGTTGATATGTAAATAAGTATACTGTATCCGAGGGTAATCGAGAAGCTTGTCTTTGTTTTATTGAAATCTACCACTATGCTATACTTACCCACATATTTAACACATTATATGTTCAACAAACCTTTTGATTTTGTGGCGATAGGAGATATTACGACCGATGTGTTTATAAAAATAAAAGACGCGCATGTGACTTGCTCTATCGACAACACCAAATGCGAAATTTGCATGAAATTTGCCGATAAAGTGCCGTTTGAGTCCGCGACGGAAGTACGTGCTGTGGGCAACAGCGCCAATGCCTCCGTCTCAGCTTCTCGTTTGGGTCTCCGTGGAGCTCTCATAAGCGACATCGGCAACGACCAAAACGGCCGAGACTGCCTCTCCGAGCTCGCTCGCAATAAAGTTTCTTCCAAATACGTTTCGACGCATCGAAATATGGAAACCAACTATCACTATGTCCTCTGGTACGACAATGAGCGCACTATTCTCGTCAATCACAAAGAGTATCCCTATCGTTTGCCAAATCTAAAAGCACCGAAATGGCTCTACCTGAGCTCCCTCGCCTCCAACTCTTTTGACTACCATCTCGAAATTATTGCCTTCCTCAAAGCTCACCCCGAAACCAGACTCGCCTTCCAGCCAGGCACTTTCCAAATGAAACTCGGCAAAGAAAAGCTCGCTGACCTCTATACCCTTTCAGAAGTCTTTGTATGTAATCTCGAAGAGGCAGAACGCATACTCGGCGAAACAGAACCAAATATTAAAAACTTGCTTTCAAAAATGCGTGCTCTCGGGCCAAAATTGGTACTTCTCACTGACGGCCCAAAGGGTGCCTACATGGATGACGGGACAAACCAATACTTTATGCCTATCTATCCCGATCCAAAACCACCTTTTGAGCGTACTGGTTGCGGAGATGCCTTTGCGTCTACTTTTGTCACTGCCCTATCACTCGGCAAAAGTCCTCTCGAAGCTCTGATGTGGGCACCGATCAATCCAATGTCAGTCGTCCAATATGTCGGTGCTCAAAAAGGGCTTCTTGATCGACCAACGCTCGAGAAATACCTCGCGGAAGCACCAGCCGATTACAAACCAAAAGTTATCTAATCTCCCATGAAAACCGCAGAGAAAAAAACTACCGTACTCATCGTACTCGACGGCTGGGGTTATCGTGAAGACCCGACACACAACGCTATCGCACAGGCCAAGACACCTGTGTTTGATGCTTTGTGGCGAAAATATCCGCACACACTCCTCGAAGCCTCAGGGCTACACGTCGGCCTCCCCGATGGCCAAATGGGAAACAGCGAAATTGGACATACGACTATCGGCGCAGGCAAAGTCATCGATACCGATCTTGTGCGTATTGCCAAAGCTATTGAAAATGATGAGCTTAAAAACAATCCTGCATTCAAAAAACTATTTGCGCATGTTAAAAAATATAATTCCACACTACATATCAAAGGTTTGCTCTCCGATGGTGGAGTGCACAGCCACCACGATCACCTCCACACCTTTTTAAAAACAGCCAAGGAAGCTGGAGTAGAAAAAATTGCTATTCACGTCTTTACCGATGGTAGAGATACTCCCCCACAAAGCGCGAAGGGGTATTTAGAGAAACTAGAAAAGTGTATTGAGGATCTCGGTATCGGCTTTATCGCTACCGCTTCAGGTAGATTTTATGCCATGGACCGAGACAACAATTGGGATCGACTCGAAAAGGCCGAGAGTGTCTTTTTCCAGGGCCGTGGCAACTCACACCAAACCAAAAAACCTTCAGAAATTGTAGCTGATCTCCACAGCAAGGGTATACTAGACGAACACCTCGAGCCAATCATGTTTCTCGATGAAACCGGCAAATCATACAAAGTAGAAAAAAACGACGGCATTTTCTTTTTCAATTTCCGAGCTGACCGTGCAAGAATGCTTTCAAAGAAAATTGCCGAAAAAAGAGAGGCGGAAAATCTCTGCTTTGTCACCATGACCGAATATGAAAAATCTCTATCCGCCGAAGTCGCCTTCCCTGTCATCGAAATCGAAACCACTCTCGCAAAAGAAATTTCAAATATAGGTAAGACCCAAGCCCACATCGCCGAGACAGAAAAATTCCCGCACGCCACCTATTTTCTAAATGGCGGAAAGCAAGAACCATATCCAGGTGAGGAGCACATTATGCTCGCAAGCCGAAAAGACATAAAGACGCACGACCTCGCACCAAAAATGCGCGCCGAAGCAATAGCCGACAAAGCTATCGAGCAAATAGAAAAAGGAGTTGACTTTATGTTTATCAATTTTGCCAATCCTGACATGGTGGGACATACTGCCAATGTGCCGGCTATCATTGAGGCCATCGAAGAAGTAGATGCCCAGCTCGGCCGAGTACTAAAAGCTCTATCAGAAAAAAATGGTATCGCTTTTGTCACCGCCGATCATGGAAATGCCGAAGTAAATGTAGATCCGGTGACTGGAGACAAACACACTTCTCATACCATCAATCCTGTTCCTGCAATTTTGACCGATTCTGTACACTCACTCTCACGGGGAACACTTGCCGACATTGCGCCGACCATTTTGAGACTGATGTCTATCCCCAAGCCATTATCTATGACCGGAAAAAGCTTACTCACAAGCTAACTATGTATGCATAAAAAAGATTTTCAACAAAAAATGCTTCCGATTGCTCTTTTTGCCATTATTGTTGGTATCGGTATTCATGTTGAACAAAAACGTATTGCAGGAGAGCAAGAAATACAGAACACTCTCATCGCACAACAGAAAATACTCAATCAGTATGCACAGGATATCACTGCACTCAAATCTGGAGTAATCGCTCAAAACAAAAAGGTAACCGAAGTCGAAAACACTTTTTCAAAAAATAACCAGCTTCTAACCGAGAAACTTAAAAAAGCTGAGGAAGAAAGTAAATTGAGTGGAATAGATGCCAATCAAAAAATACTGGCCATCGAAACTTCGCTTGCTAATGTTCCCAAAAGTCTCATCTCAGTTATCCAAGAATGGAAACCTCGGGTAGCCAAAATCAACTGCATTTGGAAAAATACATCCGGCAGAATTTACGCCACCGGTGGAGGTTCTGGTTTTATTTTCAGAGAAAACATCGATAAAGTTGAACACATATGGGTATTGACCAACAAACACGTCTTTCTTGATGACGGCAGGTACACCCCGTATAGTTGTAGCATCAAACTACCTGGAGACGAGACGATCTTCGAAGTTTTCTTTAGCTCGGGAAGCTATCGCACTATCGACCCGCTCGATGTGGGACTAATAGAGATAGTCAATCCCGATGCGTATGTAAAATCTATCACCGCAATCAAAAAAGTCTTTACGGAATCATTCTGCTCTTACACACCATCCCTCGGTGAAAAAGTGGCCATCCTCGGCTATCCGGTCATCGGCACCGTGGGAGACATCACGGCGACTGAGGGTATTATTTCTGGATATGATAGTGACTACTATATTACTTCAGCCAAAATCGAACATGGAAACTCTGGTGGCATTGCATTATCGATAGAGAAAAATTGTATTTTAGGTATTCCAACTTTTGTGCGTAAAGGAGAAATAGAAACTCTCGGCAGAATACTATCAGCACAGGCGATCTTTACAAGATGGGGTGTACCTTTGAATCAATAAAGGTACTAGGTTTAAATGGCTCAGCATCTCGTTTGTAACACGTCTTGCTAGACCTGTTATCTTCGTCGTCTCCACTCCTCGAGCCGTTTAATATGGCTCAATAGAGGCATATTGTAAAAACATGGAAAAGTGGATTTTCGGAGATATTTCAATTTTAGTTCCCCCGAAAATCAGTAGATTTTCGGGGGAATCCCTACTCAAAATTCACTTCAGGCCCCCATCTACGCTATAGCGTAGATGATTCTACCCCCCCCTTATACAGACTGGTCATCCTGACCTTGCAAAGCGGTCGAAGCAAACTTGAAGAACAAAATGAGTAAGGTCAACCAAAAAGCTCCGAGCGCAAAACCAGCAATCACATCGGAAACCCAGTGTACATTGAGGTAAACTCGACTAAATCCGACCACCACAAAAAGTAACAGGCACACCACACCAAAAATCTCTCGAGAAATCTTATTTCGTATCATTCCTCCAAATACATAGATGAGGGAACAGAAAAATATCACCGCCATCGTCGCATGACCACTCGGAAAGCTGAATCCTTTTTCAAGTATGGTAGCGTTCTCTGGTCGGACACGTTCAACCAGCTCTTTGAGTGCGCTTTGAAATAATGCTCCTCCAAGTAATGCAAAAGAAAATACGAGTGCCTGATGAATCCTCTTTTTCCACATCAAAAAACAGGCGATGGCGAGGCCCGCCACAATTAGATTAACTGGACCGAATAAACTAGTAATCTTGGTAAAAACATCTACCC
>SCTV01000074.1 GCA_004298345.1 Patescibacteria group bacterium | reverse complement strand
GTTTGAGTTCGCTGATTTCTCCTTGCAATCTCTCCAAATATATTCTGCTCGTCTTTTCCTTTTGATACACGCTCCAAGTCGCTTTACCAGCCAATACAATAGCTACCAGAAGCACCACAAACATAGCTCGAGAGTAGAGAATCTTTTTAACTCTTTTTTTTACTTGAAATTCAAGCATTATGTGTTAGTATACTATACATTCACAAACGAATACTATTAGTATATCAAAATCATGTTATTTCATAAAAAAACCAAAAAAGCACTGAATGTAGTCTCAATAATTATCTCTGTACTGATCATTATCAGTATGATTCTCTTGTATTCACCATTTTTGTGGAAGTAGGATAAGAATAGAAAAAGTCCCCGATTTTTTAGTAAAAATCGGGGACTTTTTCTATTCACTCTTCACCATCTTCAAAAACACATCGTGCGGAATATTTACCTTTCCACTCTCCTGCATTCTTTTTTTACCTTTTTTCTGCTTCTCTCGAAGCTTCATCTTTCGGGTGATGTCTCCTCCGTACATATGTTGAGTCACATCTTTTCGCAAAGCTGTAAGTGTTTCTGAAGACAAAATTCTTCCGAGAGCCATGCCCTGTATTTTGGTAGTAAACATCTGTCGAGGAAGCACTTTATAGAGTTTGCCGACGGCCTGCTCTGCTTCTTCCTGTACTCGTCTCTTTGATACCACGCGAGAAAAAGCCGGCACGACTTCCTCAGCCACTAGTATGTCCAGTCGCACCACGTCTGCCACTCGCATTTCTCCGAGTTCGTATGAAATAGACGCATACCCAGACGTAATACTTTTTACTTCATCAAAAAAGTTACGCATGAGCTCTCGCAAAGGCATTTTAATCGTCAACGCATTTCTGTTGTCGCCAAAATTTTCAGAGTCACCAATTTCCGCTTCGTGTTCATACAAAGCTTGCATCAGAGTTCCTAAATACTGAGCCGGCACAATAATCCGAATATCTACCCACGGCTCAAAAACTGTTTTTATCAAATGGCCATCAGGAAAACGTGACGGCGAATAGACGACTTCCCTTTTACCATTCAAATATTCTATCTCATAAGTAATACTTGGAGTCGTGACAATAAGCTCGAGATTGAATTCTCGACGAAGTCTCTCGGTAATAATTTCCAAGTGAAGCATGCCGAGAAAACCGCAACGAAATCCACGACCAAGAGAGCCTGAAGACTCTTCCTCGTGGGTAAAAGATGAATCAGAAAGACAGAGACGGCCGAGCGCCTGTTTGAGCAAGGTAAAATCATCCTGACCTTCTGGATATACCGACGCCCACACCACAGGCTTTGGCTTCATATATCCAGAAAGCGGAGGCAACGTATCACGCTCAAAAGCCACCGTATCTCCCACCGAAGCAATACCCGGCTGTTTGATACCGGTCACGATGTAGCCAATCTCTCCTGCACCGATTGATTCCATCGGCACTTCTTGTGGAGAAAAGATACCAACCTCAATTGCATTAAATGTCTCATTTGCCACCTTGAAAATAAGTGCGGTATTACGAGTTACTTGTCCAGATAGTACTCGAATATATACAATCACTCCGCGGTGGCTCGAATATTGAAAATCAAACACAAGAGATTGAAAAGCTTTTTCAGATCCGGCTGGAATCTCGGGGGCTGGCACACGACGGATTACTTCTCTCAAAAGCAAGTCTACATTTTGTCCTGTTTTGCCAGATACTTCCAAAATATCGTCAAAAGAAACACCGAGAAGCTTCGACACTTCCCCTTTTACATCAGCAACACGAGCAAGTGGTGAATCTATCTTACTAATAACCGGAATAATTGCGAGTCCTGACTCTCGTGCCATGTTCAATGTTGTCATGGTTTGTGCTTGTACACCCTGCGTAGCGTCAACCAAAAGTATCGAACCTTCTACTGCTTTCAGCGCTCGAGAAACTTCGTAAGAAAAGTCGATATGACCAGGAGTATCGATAAGATTTAAAATATACTCTTGTCCGTCCATCATATATTTCATACGCACCGGTTGCATTTTGATGGTAATCCCCCGCTCTCGTTCGAGCTCCATACTATCAAGCACCTGTTCCTGCATTTTTCTCTTTTCGATGGTGTTGGTGATCTCAAGCATGCGATCGGCAAGAGTCGACTTGCCGTGGTCTATGTGGGCGATAATGCTAAAATTGCGTATATGCTTGAGTTCCATAAGTGGGCCTTATAGTAGCAGAAATAGCCTCAAATTCAAAGCTGTTTTATATTTTTTTAGACAATTTGAGGTTACTAAAACCCGCTGGGTTAGATGCCCTTCAAGGCGCAAGAAGGCCGTCCACAGGTGCCTATCATAAACGATAGGCCTTGCGTCCAAAACGTACGTCGCGTCCCAATGGACGGTGCGCGACGCGGTTTCGCGAAACCGACATTGCAGGAGCAAACGAGCGAAGCAACAAAGAAGGGCGCTAACCCAGCGGGTTTTAGCTTATGGTGTGTATCTCTTCAGGTAACACCTCTACCTTCCAAATCTTCTGATGTAGCGTCTTCCACACCTCTGCCAGTTCCCTACTATCAAGAAGTTTTAATATAAAGATACCGGCAATAATACCGGCAATACCAGCACAGAAACCTTGCATAAATATTCCCCACAGCGTACGAATATCAAAAATCATATCGAAAATATTCAACCCCCAGTACGCGACGTAGCCCATGATGACCGAAGCGCTCACACTCTGAAAAAGAGTAGCCAAAACCGGCGCAGAAAAATTCTTGAAATCTCGGTTGAACGAAAGCCAGTGTAAAACAGTGTTGACCAAAACACCGACAGAATAGGCCAACGGTAACATGAGCACCACCGTACCGGAAACATCCGAAACTTTAAATAGGGACTCGATAAAATACTGGAATAGTGGAACCTGTTCAAAAAGTCTGATGAGACTATATGCGACAAGGACAATAATTGTCGAAGAAAGAAGATTGATACCAAAAGGTTTCCATGTTTTGCCTCCAGAATAATAAGCTCGAACAAACAGCAAAATGAGCCCTTGTCCCACAACCGATACAGTAAAGAGAGCAAGTGAGGCGGCGGTGAGACGGGTATCAGCCCAGCTAAATTGCCCCGCACCGAGTATGGTACGCACAATCTGCGCACGAAGCACAATAAACAAAACAGTAATCGGTACCGACCAAAAAATAATATGCTGTGCCGAGACGATCATTCTCTCCACAAACTCCTCGTGTTTTTTGGCAGAAAAAAGTCTAGTCAAGAGCGGAAATACTGCCGAAGAATAGCTGACTCCGATAATTGCCAGCGGCACGGACTGTAGATTGAGTGAAAAATTGAAAATAGATATTGAACCGACACCAAGCAGTGAGGCAAAAGCAACCAGAAAAAAGGTAGCAATTTGATTTGAAGAGAGCGTGAGTGTGCGAGGCAAAGAAATGAGCACCACCTCGCGAATTGGTTTTAGATCAAAGATAAATTTGAATGATGGCAATAGACCCTGCTCTTTTACAAATGGCACTTGAATCAGCATATGGAGTAGAGCACCAAACAAAACACCGTACACTAGTCCATGGACACCGAAATGTGGATAAAGAAAGACCGTACCACACACAATACCAAAGTTGTAGAGTAACGGACTGACCGCGTAAATAAAGAAACGATTATACATCTGTGTAATACTTGCCAAGAAATTTGAGATTCCAAGCAATATCGGTGAAAGAAGCAGAATACGAGTAAGTTCGATCAACTCTGGTAACTGGATACTGTCTTTAAAGCCAGGCAACACGATAGGTAAAATGTATGGGACGAGAAAAAAAACGATGGCACTCACCAACACAATACTGATGCAGAAAGTTGAAAAAAGGTTGTTGATAAACCGCTTTCCTTCTTCAAAATCTTTTTCTACTCTCTCGATAAAAAATGGCACAAGCACAGAAATCGAAACCATCGAGGCGATGGTAACGAAAATCATGTCAGGAATACGGAACGACGCATAATACAGATCGAGTGTCGGACCAGCACCAAAATAATACGCAAAGAGTCTGTCTCGCACCAGGGAAAGAAGCTGTGCAAGGATCGCACAAAAACCCAAGAGATACGCGGCTTCATGAAGTCCGCGTATCTCTTTACTCAAAAGATGTAAAATCTTTTTAACCATTATCAGTATATCTGACTATTTTTTCTTTACCGGTTTTTTTGTCTCTTCTACTTTTACAGGCTTGGCCAGAGGTGCTCGTCCAGCTTGAATGTTTTCAATAATCAGATCTACCTCCGCCTTACTATTTGGATCAATTTTCTCAATAATTT
This sequence comes from Patescibacteria group bacterium, assembly GCA_004298345.1. GTDB lineage: Bacteria > Patescibacteriota > Minisyncoccia > Phycocordibacterales > PALSA-1337 > SCTV01. The sequence continues at coordinate 10,690 of SCTV01000074.1, read as the reverse complement.
CAAACTGGATGATTGCGTCTTTATCTCTATTTAGATTTGCATAGCTGAGGCCGAGAAAGTATCGGGCATTTGAATAGTAATTGTTGAGAATCACTGCTCGCTCAAACGAAGGCACTGCCGAAGCATAGTCCTTGCTGTTGTATTGGAGTACTCCGAGCTGGAAAAATACATTTGGATCAGATGGATAGAGCGATGCCACGGTAATCATAGTAGCGATAGCTGCCTTTGCATCGCCGTCAGATGACTCGAGCTGGGATCTGAGAAAAAGTGCTTCTCCGTAGTCTGGCTTGATTTCTAGAGCTTTAGCGATATACTTTTTTGCCTCTTCAGGTTTTTTGTTGGTCACTTCAAGTCGAGCCAGTATCAAAAATAATGCTGGATTGTTGGGATTGAGCTTTACCGCTTCAAGGTAGACATTGGTTGCCGCCTGATATGCTCCGGTCACTCCAAGTGGAACAAATGCTTCGTAAATACGACCGAGAGAAGCACTGTTTTGATAGTTGAGAGGGTCGATGCGTCGCGCTTCGTTGGCACTATTAATCGCGTCTACAGAAAATTGATCGAGCTGTCTGGTAATCAGTTCTCTGTTGTTGCTGGTGGTAGCGAGAAGTCGATCGATTTTGAGTAGGTTAATCTCTGAGAGCGAACGATAGTAAAGATCTGTTTTTGAATAATCAACTGCCTTTAGCATATTCATCTCTGCAGAAGCGATATCACCTTTTACATTAAGGTCAACCAAACTTTGCTGGAAATAGTAGCCCGAAAGGAATCTTTGGGTGTATTTATATAAACCGGCAACAGTCAAAATCATTATCACCACCAAGACAAGTACCGAAACAAAGCCTACTTTTGGATTTTTGAGGAAAGCAACAGAAACGGTCTTGATGGTCTTTTCCTGGACCAAAAGAGCCACAAAAAGTCCTGAGAACAAGAAAGCGAGGGAAAACAGCACTACATTTGGAACATAGAAAATACTTACGAGCCAGAGATAACTCGCTACCAAAAAAGAAGATGCTGCAAAATATCTCTGCGCGCTCATACCGAGTAGCAAATATCTAATACCGAGAGAAAAGAATGAGACCAAAAATAGAATCCAAACGAGAGCACCTAAAAGGCCAGTGGTAACGATAAAGCTTGGGATGAGGCCAGTGGCGTAGTTGAAGTCAGCACTCCAAAGCACAGAGCTATTCATATCAAGTGGCTTAGAAACAAGATAGCGATTTATAAAACGGTTTGGACCAATACCAAAGACGGGGTCTTCTTTGATAGAATTTTTACTGATCTCCGCGGTGGCAGACCATGGCATAGAGACCTCTGTCTGACTTACCTGAAGAAGCCCAGAAATCTTGGTCTGTAGGGGTGCACTCGTAATAAAACCGTCCACAATAAAGACAAACGCCACCACAAACGTGATGATCGGGCTGATTGGAAACTTTTTCTTTTCTGGTGCTGGAGCAGGAGTAGTGTCGCCATCGTCCTTTGCCAAGGTCACCTTTACCAAAGCCTGTTTATTGAACACATAGAGGTAGACAAAAAGAAGCAGAGAAAAGATACCAAGTAAATAAAATGCCAGACTAAAATTGACCGCCACAAAAAGAACAAGCGATATTGCGTAAGCAATCCAAACAAGAACCTTGTGAGACTTTTTGAGAGAAAGATTTTCAAGAGCCAGCATAGAGAAAATCAGAGGTAGACCAAAAAAGATACCGAGCTCGTTCCACTTGCCAATAAAGTTTGAAGCCTTGTCTGTAAACACTCCGAGAGAAAGGAGGTCGGTGCCAGGCATGAGGCGGATAATCTCAAAGAGCGCGATAACCGCTGTAGCGATAAAAAAGGCATTGAAAATTGCTCGGACCCGAGCCTTTGAGCGAGCAAGAAAAACCACGAGTATCATAGACAAGAAGAGCACTATCACCGAAGCAACGGTTCCCACTTCACCGCCTTGGCCAATAAATGCGGTTGGCATACTTATCTTTGGCATCACGGTCAATCCAGAAACAAAAACGGCGACGGGAATAAGCAGGGCAAAAAGGAGTACGTAGGTCTTTGGTAGTACGATCACTCCATCTTTGAGTCGAGCAACAATCCAGAGCAAAAAAGCCACGAGGACGCCCACCACCAAGACCAACATTTTCATGAGCTGAAATGGCACCGAGAGAGACGGAATGAAAAATACCGGAAGAAGAAATGCTAGGGCGATAAGTATACCGGAAGCGATCTTGTCGAGTCTCGTCACGAGCGCCGATGATCCTTCAGAAGATATTGTTTTGTCCATGATACAAATGGGTTATTACTAAATAATGTTTGTCCATCTATTATACACTACTTTTAAAAAGTCCATCAATGGACATTTTGTGTAAAAGTAACGGGGTAAAATCCCCCGCGACGTACTCGTCGCGGGGGATTTTATTTGATCATTGTTTTTTGATTTTCCTTCATCCTTGACAGAGCTATTGACAAATGTCGATAGCTCTGTCAAGGCCTACGTCAAGTGGATAACTTCACACTTCTATAGCCTTACTGAGCCGTTCTCGTCTATCCGATATAACCTATCAAGAGTTTTGTCAAGTGCCGTGTCAATCCTTAGTGAATTTTAGTATCAGACTCTCACAATAAGCTGTCTTACTTCCCCTTCCTCTCCAACAATCTTTTTACCGCTTCAATAATATCCTCCTCCCCCATCCCATAATGCTCGAGAAGCTCATCTGGCGTGCCAGACTGACCAAACTGATCTTGGACTCCGATAAATTCTATCGGCACTGGTACCGTTTGCGCCAAGTGTTCTGCTACCGCACTCCCCATACCACCAGCGACCTGATGCTCTTCTACGGTCACAATCCCCCCCGTTTCTTTTGCCAGCTCTTCGATAGCCTGAGTGTCAAGTGGCTTGATAGTCGCCAAATTTAAAACTTTTATCACCACACCTTCTGCGTCGAGTTTTCTTGCAACCTGAAGTGCTTTATATACAAGCGCTCCTGTCGCAATAATTCCTACTCGGCCTTTTTTAACTGATAGTGCGTCGTAATCTTTTGAAGTAAAGAATACTTGCGCTTTACCGATTTCAAATGGAGTCTCAAGAGTAGTCATCACCGGCGTTTTTTCTCGAGCGAGGCGGATGTACACAGGATTATTTATTTTTACTGAAAGCTCGGTGGCCTTTTTCGCCTCGACAGAATCGCACGGAGAAATCACCACCATACGTGGAATAATACGCATCAGTGCCAAATCCTCTACCGCCTGATGTGTACCTCCATCAGGACCTACCGAAATACCAGCGTGAGAACCTGCGATTTTTACTGGCCGATCATTGTAGCAAATAGTCGTGCGAATCTGTTCCCAATTTCTTCCGGGTGAAAACATCGCGTACGAGGTGATAAATGGGATCTTACCCATTGCCGCCATACCGCTCGCGACCGACGCCAGATTTTGCTCTGCCACACCCATTTCGATAAATCGCTCGGGAAACTTTTTCTTGAAAAGATTCATCTTGGTCGAGTCGGTCAGGTCTGCACAGAGTCCCACTACCCGCGCATCAGCTTCGGCCGCAACTAAAAGCCCTTCGCCAAAACCATTTCGGATTGGTACCTGCTCAACATCTTTGTCGAAGAGTTTTGGGTTTAATTTTTGTGGGGGATTAAGCATGACTTTTTAAATACTCATCAATAAGTGTAACATCGTTTAAGTCTTTTTCTCGAGCGCAAGCCAATTTCCATTTTTTGAGTTCAACTAAAGATACAAACGGTAGTCCTTCTATAATTTGTGCGGTTTCAATAAGCTTTTCTGTGGAGCAATAATATAGATCCCGATAAGAATATGCCGAAATGATATCCACACCTTCTCCTTTCAGAATTTCTTTGTCATCTTTATTCCTAATATTCTCACAATCAGCACAATCGCATAATTTGTACTTTCCCTCTTTCTTTAATTTTTGAAACAACAAATCAGTACAGACAACATCGACATCTTTATTTTTCCTTATGCCAAGCGCTTCCATGACACCCCCAACTACCACATACTGACCAAGTGGCATGTGTAACGCTCGCACTCGTTCAAAAATATCAATATTGAGTTTTTGTGAGGGATTAAGCATTTTTTCTTCGGTGTTCTTTTTTAATTTGCCAATAAGCGTCCTCGGTACCCGACTCCTTTCCTTTCATTTTTGACATCAATTCAGCTGGATACTTTTTCTTTATGTAATCTAATTTTTTTCTAATAATTTCTTCTGTATCAAAATCTAGAAGTACTGCAATATCAATACAGTATATCAAAATATCTGCGAGTTCTTTTTTTATTTTCTCAATTTTCTCATTGTCCATTTTGACAGTACCCAACTCAGGATTAGACCACTGAAAGATTTCGAGCAATTCAGCCGCTTCAATAGAAATTGATTTTGCTAAGTCTCCTGGACGAAGATTGTTCCATAGCCGTTCATCTAGATATTGTTTAACATCAGATTCTATTTTTTTCATATTATTCGTGTTCTGACTTAATCTTCCCCCGCCATGTCCGAATTTCTTTTAAAGCCAACTCCGCCTCCTCTTTATTTGGTGGTTTGCCATGCCATTCAAAGCGGCGCTCAAATTCTGGCACACCTTTGCTCGCGATTGTGTTGGCGATAATTACTGAGGGCTTATCAAACACAGCTCGAGCGTCGCCGATCGCCTCATCTATCATTGCAAAATTATGTCCGTCGATTTCCTGAACATGCCAGCCGAAAGCCTGCCATTTATCCGCTAGAGGATTGAGTGGCATGATGTCTTCGGTAAAACCATCGATCTGGATATTGTTGCGATCGATGATCACCGTCAGATTTTGGATCTTCTCTTTTCCCGCAAGCATGATAGCCTCCCAGTTTTGCCCCTCATCGAGCTCACCATCACCCACCAAACAATAGAACTGCTTGTCGGAAGTGCGACCATGATCAATACGATCAGCGAGGGCCATACCTACCGCCTGTGATAGACCAGAACCCAGTGGGCCAGAAGAGGTTTCGAGAGCGGGCAGAAAATCTCGGTGCGGATGACCTTGGAGCCGCGAGCCAAACTTACGCAATGTTTTTAATTCTGCTACTGGAAAATACCCCGCGTGTGCCATGGTAGCATAGAGCAATGGACAAATATGGCCGTTTGAAAGCACGAGCCTGTCGCGATCTTCCCATTCCGGGTTTTTAGGGTTATGTTTGAGTGCATGAAAATAGAGATAAGTAAAAACATCAGCCATGTCGAGAGGGCCGGCCGTGTGTCCAGAGCCGGCTTCAAGAAGCATTTCTATTATAGACTGACGAACATCGTTCGCTTTTAACTCTAGCTCTTTGATTTTTGAGGGAGTAAGAGACATAAATTAGAGCTACTATTTAGTGGCGAATTTTTTCTCAACACGAGTAAGACGAATATTGATTGTTTTAACTTCTTCTCTACTTGCTTTGCCTTCCGCGAGGTAATCAATACGATTTTCTAGGCCAGAAATTTTTTGAGAAAGTCGATCTTCCACATCGGTCAGACGTTCTTCCACTTTATCTATTCTTCCGCCAAGCTTTTCTTCCAAATTCGAAAATCCATTCGCCATCATACCGGCGAGCTTATCGAGAGTCATGACACCCTTACTTTTAAAACTTTGAGGCTTTTTCAACATGTTCACATTATACCGCCCGCTCTTGAAATTCACTAATAGCTTTGTGGATATCAATCTCTCCAAAAATAGCCGAGCCGACAGCTAGTCTTGTAGCACCGGCTTCGATTAATTTTTGTGCATTTTCGAGAGTGACTCCCCCATCAACACTGATTTCTATATCGGGTAAAGCTTGACGCACTTCCTTGATCTTTTCATACACTTGTTCATTAAAATTTTGTCCCTGAAAACCGATTTTGCTAATTCCCATACACTGAATGACCGAAATATCTGCGATATACGGCAAGATTTTTTCAAGAGGGGTGGTGAGTCCGATCGCCACACCTACTTCCACCTGATTTTTACACGAATCAATCACCTCTCCGAGCTTGTCTGTCGAATCGGCGTGAATAATGATTCTCTGTGCACCAGCAGTCACCCACTGAGGTATCAGGGCTTCGGGATTACGAGCCATGAGATCAATTTCAAAATCCAAATCCTCCCAGAAGGGCATCCCTATTTCCTCTCGCATCATCGCATCAAAAGAATCGTCGTGTTTGCGATATGGCCAAGTCGCTTTTGGAGTATATTTGCCATCACAAATATCTATCTGCACAAGAGGTACGAGACCGTTTACTTGAGACATCTTTTCTTCGAGCTCGGAAAAGCTTTGTGGCAATATCGCGGGAATTATTTGAATAGGCATAGTTTTGTATTATTCTCCCTTTTTAAAGGGAGCACCTGAAAGGGAGGGATTTTGTTATTAATAAATTCTTTAATCTCTTTTACCACACTTTCAATATTACGTTTTACTTCGGTATCACTAAATCGAAGAAATCTAATGCCTTTAGATTCTAGCATATTTTGTCTTTCGACGTCGGATTCGACTTTAGCATCATGACTTACACCATCTATCTCTATAGCCAGATTGAGTTCGTTACAATAGAAATCAATAATGTATTTATCTACAGGCTTCTGTCTTAAAAATTTGACCCCTAACTTCTTAGATTTTATTTGATTCCAAAGTAAAACTTCTGAAAGATTACCAGATCTCCTTAAATTTTGCGCAAGAGGTTTTAGACTTTGGTTGTATACTAATTTCATACAAATCCCTCCACGCCAGAGTGACTTCTGGTGCAGAGTCGATCATCTGTTGATCGACACCTGTAGACGGCCTTTGCAAAGGGAGAATTTTAACTCAATTTATCTGTTCAATTTTCTGAATTCTCCGCAAATGGCGCTCCTCGTATGAAAAAGGGGTTTCGAGCCAAAGTTTTACGGCTTCCTTTGCCTCGTCGGAAGATAAAAAGCGGGCGCCGAGGGAGAGAATATTGGCATCATTGTGCTCTCGAGAGAGTTTGATGATTTCAAGATTTTTGCCGTAATACACCACAGCCCGAACTCCAGAAAAACGATTTGAAACGATGGCTTCTCCTTGCCCTGAGCCACCGAGCACTATTGCTTTTGGGTTTGTTGGATCGAGAGAAACCGCTTTTGCCGCGAGAGTAATAAAATCTGGATAGTCATCCTCTTTGTCAAAAAATTTTGCTCCGCAATCCTCCACCTCAAAACCGAGTGTCTTGACGTACTCCACAAGTACGTTTTTTAATTCAAATCCTGCATGATCGGTAGCAAATATAATTTTCATTTTATTATTTCAACCAACCAAGAAAAAGCGCCCCTGGTATTGAAACATACGAATTTAAATTGCAAAGCCCAGTTGTGTGTCTATAATCTTTCGGTGTTCCAATTGGTTCATACGTCACCCATATACGGCAGTAATTATTCTCAATATAACCTGAAATTAATAGTATTACGATTACAACTATTGCTACGGTTGAAGTTTTTTTCATAATTTATTTGAAAATTACACCAACTTCCCCGCTTTGATTACATGATCCACGAGGGTGTAGGTATACCCCATTTCGTTGTCATACCATGCCATTACTTTCACGAGATTGCCCCCGACGACTCGAGTAAAGGCAAGGTCGGCGATGGAAGCGTGTGGATTGCCAATGATATCGCTCGATACCAGAGGCTCTTCGGTTATAGTAAAAATACCTTTCCAACGAGCCTCGCTTGCGGCCTTTTGTAAAATAGCATTAACCTCTTCAGCCGAAGTATTTTTCTTTGAAATAAATGTCACATCTACAATAGATCCGGTCACCACTGGCACACGCATCGAAACTCCGTCAAACAGTCCTTTCAAATGCGTAAGAATTTTGGTCACCGCAATCGCCGCACCAGTCGAAGACGGCACAATATTTTGTGCCGCTGCCCTACCTTCCCTGAAATCTTTTTTGTTTGGACCGTCTACCAAAGCCTGACTAGCAGTGTAGCCATGCACCGTGTTGAGCAAAGCTTTTTCTACACCGAGGGCTTCGTCGAGAATAGCGAGCAGAGGCGAACCCGCGTTGGTGGTACACGAAGCATTTGAAGAAATCTTGCAGGTCGAAAGTTTCTCCTCGTTCATTGCCATCAGCACAGTCTCGCATACCGCACTACTCCCCGCCTCATCTTTTGCCGGAGCCGAAATTACCACGCGCTTGGCACCAGCCTCGAGATGTACTTTGGCTTTTTCGGCGCTAGTGAAAAGGCCGGTAGACTCGACCACTACATCTACACCAAGCTTTCCCCAAGGCAGTTTGGTCGCGTCTTTTTCACTCACAAAAATAATTTCCTTGCCGTCCACAACCAATGCCGAATTATCGGCCTTCACAGAGACGGAAAAATCACTCACACCGTACGCAGTATCATATTTGAGCAAGTAGGCAAAATTTTTGATATCACCCAAATCATTGACCGCCACCACTTCGAGCTCGTCCGCTCGTTCTCGCGCCACCTTTAAAAATGCCCGTCCGATTCGTCCAAATCCATTGATGCCAACTTTTATTTTTTTCATAATGTCTATTATCTATAGTAAGTACCTTCCAGTATACCAGAAAAAAGAAAAGACCACCTCCCAGGATAAGAATTATTTTACCTGGGCCAAACCAGCCACAAAAGACTTTTTTAGAACATCTGGATTTGCTCCACCTCGAGTAGCTTTCATTCCTTGTCCGATTAAAAACTGAAGTGCTGATTCTTTTCCACTACGATAGTCCGCGACCGCGTTTGGATTGGCTTCAAGTACCGTGAGCACCACCTTGATGAGCTCACCCTCATCACTTTTTTGTATCAAACCTCGTGTCGTCGCTACAGCCTCAGGCTCACCACCTTCAGTAAAAAGTGCAAGCAAGGTATCTTTTGCTCCACGAGAAGAAAGTTTATTGTCCGCCACCATTTGCATCAATTTTGCAAAATTTTCTGGAGGAATTTTTGAAATAGTTGCTCCGGTTGTGTCATTTTTGAGCAAGCCGAGATAGTCCGAGAGAATGTAGTTGGCTGAAAGTTTAACGAGCTTTGCATTCGACTTACACGCTTTGATTACCGATTCAAAATAATCCGCCAAATTTTTCGACTGCACAAAAATCTCCGCATCTTCGGCTTTTAATGCAAAGTTTTTCTGCAGTCTTTCACGTTTCTGCCACGGCAGCTCTCCGAGTTCTTTTTCAAGTATCTCTTTTTTAAATTCTGAGATCTCACTCAGTTTTAATTTTGGTAAATCTGGTTCGGGAAAATAGCGGTAGTCATGCGAATCTTCTTTTATTCTTTGCGAGTATGTTTTTTGCCCAGCCTCATCCCAACCCCGAGTTTCTTGAATCACTTTTTCACCATTTTCAAGCAACGCAATCTGTCTTTTTATTTCGTATGCAATCGCTTTTTCCACCACCTTAAATGAGTTCAAGTTTTTAACTTCTGTCTTGGTACCCAACTTTTGACTCAGGACTTTTGACTCGGGACTTACCGATATATTCGCCTCCACACGCATCTCTCCTTTTTCCATATTGGCATCTCCAGCACCAAGGTATCGCAAGAGCAACTGGAGTTCTTTGGCAAAATTCGACGCCTCCTCAGCACTGTGTATCACCGGCTCAGTCACCAGCTCCATGAGGGGTAGACCAGCACGATTAAAATCTACGAGACTATAATCGCCCGTGTCATGAGTAGACCTGGCAGTATCTTCCTCAAGATGGACACGAGTAATTTTAACTCCAGCAAGCTCCCCACCAGAAACAAGCGGGTATTTGTACTGACTGATTTGATAGCCCTTTGGAATATCTGGGTAAAAATAATTCTTACGGTCAAATTCGGTAAAGTCTGCAATATTTGCACCGATTGCATACCCCACTTTTAATACATGTTTTACTGCTTCCTTATTTAAAACCGGAAGCGTACCTGGATGGCCCATGCAGACCGGACAAACATTGATATTTGGTCGTACTTCATCCGCCGAATTTAGACATGAACAAAAAACTTTTGTTTTTGTCTTTAGTTCGGCATGCACTTCCAGTCCGATAGTTGCTTTATATTTGTCCATCTTGTTTGTGCTATTTTAACACAGATTAGAGTGCTCTCAATATCTTTACGAGACCGTCATTAAGTTTTTTTACAGACACATCATCATACACGGTCACCGTAAAAATATCTTTATTATATTTTTGAATCTTTTTTATCGCGCTCGCGAGCTCTTTTTCGGTAACTAGGTCTGTTTTGGTCAAGATCACCACCTCTTTTTTCTCAGCCAAGGCCGGATCATACTCCATCAATTCTTTCCGAATAATTTTATATGTCTCCACAAGTGCCGTATTCTCGAGTGAAAGACAATGCAAAATCATTTTAGTACGTTTGATATGTCTCAAGAATGCGTGACCGAGACCCTTACCCTCTGATGCACCCTCGATCAGTCCAGGAATATCTGCAAGCACAAAACCGCCGGAAAGCGCACCCAGATGGGGCTCAAGGGTCGTAAATTGATAACTTCCCACTTTCGATGACGCATTGGTTAACTCATTCAAAAGACTCGACTTGCCGGCGTTTGGTACACCGATCAGTCCCGCATCCACCACCAGCTCGAGCTCAAGAGAAAAATCACCTTCCTCACCAGGTTTTCCTTTGGTCGACTCCTCCGGACGAATATTGACCGAGCTTTTAAACTGTTCATTACCCATTCCCCCGCGACCACCTTTCAAAATAAATACGG
>SCTV01000083.1 GCA_004298345.1 Patescibacteria group bacterium | reverse complement strand
CGACTGTTTCCGAGCAGCGAAAATAATAAGTTTGGGATTCTAGAAAACCGTGTTAAGGTAAAAGAGTAGGAAACGAAACAAGACGGACCAAGTTGGTCCAGAAAGAAACACAGGGCAATATGAATGAGAATACTGTGATTGTGATTCAGCCCCATGGTTGGGTGGTCGTGGGCGTGTTGGAAGACTTTCGTGAAGACGGTATTACCCTGTCTCACACCGCCACGATTCGGCGCTGGGGAACCACCAATGGAATCGGGGAACTCCGAAACGGTCCCAAGAAGGATACGGTTGTTGACTTCGAGGGCCGTACCGAAATCCCGACTTGCAACGTACTCCGGCGCATCGAAGTCTCCGGATGGATCCAGGTTCTCCGTAACTTGGATAAGTAAAGTTCCCAGCGGGACGCTATGAGTCCTAATCCCCAATAAAAAAAAACGGTTACGGTAACGGTTAGACCGTTGGAGTGAGTTCCGATCAGAAAATAATAAGACCGAAGGTTCGTTTGTTTCAACGAAACGAACATACACTCTCATATACCTTGTCAGATTCAGCCTTCTTTAACCTATCAAAAGGTGGCGAAGAACAACTGGAATCTTCTGGAACAACACCAAGGACGGTAAGGATCTCAATGTTGTTGCCTTCTATACTGAATAAAAAGCGCTATGTCAATGACGCAGTGCGTCATTGCTAACCAAATCTTATCCTAGACCCGTATAATGGGCGATGTGATCTGTGTAGAGTCAACATATCATAGAACATAGTGCTTGCCTGTATATTCGGCCGTGTTGCTCGGAAGTCGCCCGGAACTCTCCACTCCCGCTCGCCACCGATCTGGCCGATTCGGGCAGGTCCTCCCGGCTCTCCCGGGAGCCCTCCAGCATTCTGCTCCAGCAACCAAGGAACATCGGCGTACTCTCTGCACTCGTCGAACTCTTCCCGTCCCGGTTCTTTCTTTCGAGTTTTTCGGGGTCGATATTCTTGAATAAGGTGCGCTCCCTCTATTGTTGGGCCTCTACGTTAAACCCATACTAGAGTCAATGTTTATATCTAAAATCACTGAACTCCCAACGCCGTCTAAGTTTATTACAATCCACCTGGATGGGATGGTGGTGTGGGAGGGTCCCTCCTGGTTCCTGAAGTGGGATAGGGGGTGGGGTAGGTGGGGTACCCTCGGGGTGTTGTGTGGGGCCTGGGGGTGGGGGTGAAGGGGTCAGGTCCATGTAATTCTCCAGGCTATAAATCTCCAGCCTGTAAATTCATACACAGAGAAAATTTTGGGGAAAATTTTTTGTTATGACAAAGGGAAGCATGAACCAAAAAAGTTCAAACACGGTTTAGTACACCAGAGATTGAATTTAAGCAATGAAACTATACAGAATTAAAGACACGGACAGACCGTTGATCATATGGTACAACGGTCTACAACAATATGAAGAGATGAGTGCTGGGAGTTTGGTTCTTATATTAAGCCAATCTAACGGAAACAGTATGTTGACTAAGGTTCAGGTATTAACGTTCAAGGGGATGGGAGTTGCGCATGTTACATTAGCCGAAGACTGGATGGAAGAAGTGAAGGCAGTAGATGAACAACACGAAGCTATACAGGGTTAAAGCGGGTAATCAGTTGATCGTGTGGCGTAACCCCAACTCCACAGAAATAATAGACTCTGGTGGTCTGGTTGTTATATTGAAAGAAATATCACTGGGCTCGTACCCCGAGGGGAATCTGATATTCACTTCGCTTGGGTTGGGTATTATATATGTTTCACAAATCAAAGACAGGTTGGAAGAAGTCATGGTAGCAGACAACACAACCATGCAGTTGAGATAACAGACATAGTGACTAGAGGAGTTTATAGTCTAGTAGAAGATGAAACATCAATACTCCTACAAGTTAAGTGTTGGGAACACAGAGGCATGAATGACTTGTGTATGTAGTCATAAATCTGAACGGTAACGATGACGACTAAAAGAGATATAGAAAGTTATAGATTATTACGAACTATGAAGTCTGGATTAAAGAGGGTAAGAACTCCTGCGGGAATATGGGTTTCGAGGTGGCCAGGTGCGGCGTATTTGCTACTTGATGGTGCTTTGGTGGTGATACTGGGTTTAAATTCTCTTCGGTTAAGTTGGTATTAACGAGCAAAGGAGTTGGAGTTATTACTCCTCGGTATCTTTCAGAGGGTTCTGAGTTGATAGATGTGGAATGACAAAACCAAAACATTAAAAACACCCGTAAAGTTTATGGTTGTTCCCATGGTGGAATGAATCTGGAAAGATTTATGAATGGTGATGGAACCTCATGATTCGGATAAAGAGAGAAACCATCTTTCTTTTTTGAAGAGAAGACATGACAACACCGAGGACACTTCATAAAAACACTCGTGATTCTTATGGTTGTTCCCATGGTGGAATGAACAGTTGGGTTGGACTACTCTGAAGATGTTGGATCATTGGATCAGTTGAAGAATCTTCAAACCGTACAAACTACGGGGAAAAAGTTACGAACTAGTATAAAGGTACCAAGGCAACGACAACAGCAGCAACCAATGGGTAGTGACCACAAACATCAAAAACACTCGTA
>SCTV01000073.1 GCA_004298345.1 Patescibacteria group bacterium | reverse complement strand
ACAAACCTTTATAAGTCATGTTATAGATATTGGTGATGGAATCGAGAAAGCCGGTTCAAAGTTCAATGCGGCCGCGAGCTCGTGGGACAGAAATGTAATACCTAAGTTAAACACTTTAAAAGAAATTGGAGTTGACCTACACCCTGCAGAAGAAGTGAAGTCTATAGAAGTATCTTTGAAATTACCAGCAAAGAAACTTAATTAGCTATACAAAGCTACTTCTTTTTTGTGTTATACTATTTCCTGGTGATCTTGCTCTTATACCCTCCACTGTCCCTCCTTTAGAGAGTTACTAAATAGCGTAGGGGTGTGTTGAATCCGTCCCACCTTCGGAATTTCAAACACTGTAACAAAAAGCTCGCGCTTAATCACCATCGTGCCACCATCACGAGACAGCCACGCAGGATACTCCTCATCCTCGTGGCTTCACTTTTCCCCTGTTTTTCTTTTTTTAATTTTACACTGGTGTGCTATGGTTATACATGGTGAACTGCATATCTCTCTGTCTGTAGCAACGGCATCACTGTTGTCTAAGACTTATAAAGAGATACTAAGGAGAGAGCCCCGAAACTGCTTCTTTGTCCGGCGCGCAGAAGTCCTTTCCAGTTTCGATAATGGCAAATGACTGTGTGGTGGAAGTGTGTTGAATTGAAACCACCTAGCTCATATCCAACTCACCTACGCGACCTTTGAGTCGCAACTTCAGGGCACCTCTACGCCCTGAAGTTTTTCTTTTCCTTCCCATTTATATCTTGATGTGGTATGGTTGGTCTTGGTGATTATGATTCTCTGTGGCGCTGTTCGTTCACTTGAGTCATTCAGGAGGTGACCAAAATCACTTCTTTGTTCTCAAAGAAGCCAGCCTGGTTTGGTCGGGAAAATGATTGGGCGGCCGGAATGCATTGACTAATTGAGGCTTCCACTGCCAGTCATATCCAACTCACCTATGCGACCCTCGAGTCGCAGCCTCGGGACACACCACGTCCCGGGGCTTTCCTTTATAAATTACCCGAATCCATAAGGTGCTTCGCTCTATCGACCTTGACCGAAGAAGGGGATACTTCGGTCCGCTCGATTTATATAGTCGCCGTGTTTCTTATAAATCGGCGGGCTCTTGCTTTTTTATATATTTCATATATACTGTCTAGCACTATGGAATTTGCGGTTATACAAACAGGGGGCAAGCAATACAAGGTCGCCAAGGGCGATGTGCTAAATATTGAGAAAATCACTGGTACCTTCAAGGCCGGTGACAAGATCACTTTTGATAAGGTTTTACTTGTAGATAACGGCAAAGATACTACTATCGGCACTCCTTTTATTGCTGGTGCGACCGTACAGGCTACTCTCAAGGAAATCGGCCGAGAAGCAAAAGTAAACGTCATCAAGTACAAGCAGAAGAGCCGATATTTCAAGAAAAACGGCCACCGCCAGCCTTTCTTCAAAGTCGCGATTGATTCGATAAAATAGGTAAACACTAAATCCCCGAAAGGGGATTTAGTGTTTTTGGTGGATAAATGGTTGTGACGATGAGATAAAAATAGAGTACAATACAGAGTAATACGATGTCTGATTTTGATCATCAAAAAGAAAGGGAATACATAGATTCACTTCGCGTTGAGTACCCTGATTTATTTAAGGAGCCTACGGTATTAGAAGACCCTGCATTTCTAGAGGAGTTCGGTATACATATTCCAAATAAGGAGATTTTTCCAAAAGGTTATATCAAGCTCTACCCTGAGGATTTTATTGTTGAGGAAATTGCTCGTGATGGTACTGTTTTTACGACCGTATATGAAAATGTAATTGGCAGTTCTGCCAATATACCTGATTCAGCAATTCTTCATGTTACTTTGGTAAAATGCAATATCTCGACAGTTGAGGCGATCAAAGATTTGAGCGCCCAGCTTCGTTGTGACAAGTCTCAAATAGGCTATTCTGGCCTTAAAGATGAAAAGGCATTTACAGCCCAGCGCATCTCTCTTAAAAATGTATCCATAGAAAAACTTCGTAAGATTTCTTCGTCGTATTATTTCCTTAAAGATATTGCTTCAGCAACGATGCCGATTCAGAAGGGTGTTATTTCGGGTAATAGGTTTAGTATTTTTGTACGTACAGAAAAGGGGGTAAGTGTAGATGTAAACACTTTTCAAAAGGCTTTGGACGCTCTCAGACAGACCGGTTTTTATAATTATTATTATCTTCAGCGTTTTGG
>SCTV01000072.1 GCA_004298345.1 Patescibacteria group bacterium | reverse complement strand
AGTCTGACTTGGTGCGAGGTAACCAATGATTGCACGTGATTCCGAAACGCTTGCATTGAAATCTTCCCCTCTCTAACATCAGCGAGAGCCTGAAACCCCTCCGCCTTACTCAGCTTCAAGCCTAGCGCGATTACGCCCATGTTAAAACCAAGTTGAACCTTCAATGCCTCAGAAAGATCGTCCCAACGTTCAACTCGAGTAAATCGCAATACTTGTTCGCAACCATGAATAATAAAATCATCCATACCCGTTAGAATAACTTTCGTCACGGCTGATGTCAACATGTCCACATAGCAAGAACAGTTCTTGCTATGTGAAGGATCCGAAGGTCTTAGTGGAGCACGATTCCCAAACAATTTTCCCAAAATTCGCAGAACACGTTTGATACCAATTCGACACACGCACCCACGCATTAGGAAGGGAAGCAGAAATGACCAAGAATTTGCCCGACCGTGGATCAACACGGTCGGGCATGAGCAAAGGAGGTGTGGGGATTTAGGCGCTGCAGGTTCGATAAGTGCGTATTCCTGCGGTGTCGGTCGGAGTCTAAGGTGCCAGGAGGGTGCCTTAGACTCTTTTTTTTCCCAGTATTCGCTTTGCTGAAATTGGAGCTCCACAAGGAAGCCCAAACGTCCAACACCGCCTATCAAGCGAGTCGGCCATTTGGGCTACGCGAAGAATTGTGTGGATCTGGAATCATTAAAGCAAACCTCATGCCTAAAGTCAATGGCCCCGGGACCGCCGAAATTTCGAGTTAAGTTCGACATAGCAAGAACAGTTCTTGCTAGTTGCTTACTGTGTATTACTTAGTATGATTTAATTCGACCTCCATCTGAATCTTAAGTTCCAGTGCCCTCGCCAAAATACGATCGCCGATTTCTCCCCAATCAAGATACCGCTTCACATATTCATCCGGTTTTATAAGTTTTATCTCCGTAATATCACCGTCGGGATCAGTAAGAAAGGGACCGTCTGGTTCCACGATGCAAGCAAACCGCACCTGAGATACAATACCTTGTGGTTCAAATATATCTTGACAGCCAATAATCTTTTGGCTAATTACTCGCATATTGGTTTCTTCTTTTATTTCTCTCATTATTGCCATGCCGATAGTTTCTCCCAACTCTACACCACCGCCAGGAGGCGTCCAATATCCCTTTTTCTCAGCATACACTACAACCAATTTATCTCCGCAAAAACAGTAGCCATGCACTCCTCGAATCTTTTTGTCTTTTAAATCAAACTCGTTGTCGATATCTTCATAAACAACATCTAACACTTTTCCTGATCGATTTGTAAGGGTTGATTTTATTTTCATGTATTTATTTAAATTCTTCGGACTATTTCAATCCCACCATTTTAATACTCATAGGAATTTATTTCTCTAGCCCAAACCTGTGCAGACAATCAGAATAATAGTCATCTATAAATTTATGTCTCGCACCGTTGTCAGATATGTTTACGGCTGTCAAACTGAGCTCGCCTTCTACAAAACACCGTTCGCGGATACTACTAGAGGATTTTTCATTATAAAGGGGAAGAAAGGCAACTCCGACTAATATTATGGTTAAAACTACTAACGCCCATGTCAACCATATAAGTTTTTTACTGTAATTATCTGTTGAGTCCTTTGAGGCATTCAGGGCTTCTATAAGTCGGCGATTAATTTCTGCTTGTGATTTTTGGGCATTCAAACCACTGGGGGTTCCTATTACAGTATTACCTGCGTGTTCAACAAGTTCATCAACTGTCATTTGTCTTGTATTTATGTCACTCATATATTTTATATTGTTAATTATAATTTACCCTACTCAGGGTCCACACTCTACTCAAGGTTGCTGACGCCCTTGAGCTAGAACCGCGGTCTATATCGATACAACAAAGCGCCTATATTTTTAATAATTTTCTGTACATCCTTATAAACCAATTTCTGGAAATAAAATCCAGGGTTAAATCTATCTCGGTGATTGCTCTTGGTTGATTTTCCCACGCAATTTTAAGGTCAGTCAAAATTCTTCTTGTAACAGGATAATAACTAGTAAAATTTCTAAGTTCAAAAATAATCGCAACCTGCCTGTCTAGTTTAATAACCCGATCAGGATTTCGAGTTTCATTTACCATTTCATCTATTAGTTCATGATATGTCTTAAACCTCTTATCCTTTAAATACTCTCTAAGTTTTAATAACGCCCAGATACCCGATATAAATGTTATAATTATTCCAATTGCTCCAGAATAATTATTTAACTGTTCGATAAGGTGTTTCATTATTTGTGCAACTCATGCTAACTCTCGCTAGCTGCGGGACTTGGACTCGAACCAAGATGAATCGCTTCAGAGGCGACTATCCTACCATTAGATGATCCCGCAATTTATTAAACTGTAAATCTGCTTACTTATCTTACCTATCCTATAACACTTGTAGCGGATTACCGATTTTACTAAATCGGTATGCACTGTTTTTATAGTCGCTTCGCTTCTTAAAAACAGGCACCATACCATTAGATGATCCCGCAATATTGCAAACGACTTTTAAAATATACCTCGAAACTGGAGTTTTTTCAAGCTATTTGGTCTTCTTTACCGCTCTTTCCTTTGCCGCTCTCACAAATGCGCTGAAAAGTGGGTGTGGGTGGAGAGGGCGGGCTTGGAGTTCGGGGTGAAATTGTGAACCGACGAAAAACGGATGTTTGGTAGTCGGGAGTTCAGCTATTTCACACAGCGCGCCATTTGGAGAGAGTCCAGAAAAAACGAGTCCTGCTTTAGAAAGCCTTTCGACATATACAGGGTTTACCTCATAGCGATGTCGGTGACGCTCTTTGATAAGCTCCTTGCCATACGCCGTGCGTGCAATACTTCCCTCTTTGAGCAAAGCGAGATAGGAGCCGAGGCGCATTGACGCACCAAAGTTGCCCTCGGTAAGTTTCTTTTTCTGATCAGGCATAATGTCGATGATCGGATTCTTTGTCTTTGGGTCTATTTCGGTCGTTGTCGCATCTTTGAGACCGAGGACATTGCGAGCATACTCTACTACCAAAAGTTGCATACCGTAACAGAGACCGAGATATGGAATCTTTTTCTCTCGAGCAAACTTGATCGCCCTGATCACACCCTCGATACCTGCAGTACCAAAACCTCCTGGGACAATAATCCCCGCGTACTCAGCGAGCGACTCAATCTTGAGCTCGCCCGTTTCAAATTGTTTTGAATTGATCCAAGTCAGAGACGCTTTTACTCCCGCTTCGTAACAAGAATATTTGGTCGCCTCAATGACCGAAAGATACGCGTCAGAAAGTACAAAGTCCCCGGTATCAAAATATTTGCCCACCACTGCAATCTTGAGCTCTTTTTCTGCTGATTTTGTCCGAGATACAAATGCCCGCCACTCTGCGAGACCATCATGCTTGGCCTTTGTCTTTGGTCGAAGTTTCAAGGCTTGTAGCAAAAGCTCACCAAGCTTGTCTCGCTCAAAATTTATCGGCACATCATAAATACTTTTAATATCCGGAGCCGAGATGACATGCTCTGGGCGAATATTACACATGAGCGCAATCTTTTCTTTGCGCTTATGATCAAGTGGAAGTGTACTGCGGGCCACAATGAAATCTGGCTGGATACCGTAGCCGTTTAGCTGATGCACAGCATTTTGAGTCGGTCGAGTTTTCATTTCTCCAAGTGTACCTGGTACTGGCAAGTACGAAACCATCACAAAAAGCACATCGTCTGGATGTTTGATCTTGAGCATGCGCGCCGCTTCCATAAAAAGCACGTTTTGGTAGTCGCCGATAGTACCGCCGATTTCCACCACCGTCACATTTGAGCTATGTTTGTGCGCAGCCTTTTTGATACGGCTCAAAATCTCTTCCGTAATGTAGTACACCGGCTCCACACATTTGCCACCATAGCCGAGGGCCCGCTCACGGTCGATCACTGCTTTGTACACCATACCACTGGTCATATAGTCCTCGGGAGAAAGGTCGAGGTCGAGGAAGCGCTCATAGTTACCCATGTCCTGATCTGTTTCGAGACCGGAGTTCAGCACAAAGACTTCTCCATGCTCGGTCGGATTCATAGTACCAGCATCGACATTGAGATACGGGTCGATTTTGATCGGGTTTACTTTGTAGCCCTTTGCCTGAATTATTTTTGCGATAGAAGCGGTGGCGATGCCCTTGCCCACGCCAGACATTACTCCCCCGACAACAAAGATATATTTATGATTGTCTTTTTTAGGCATGGAGGAGGAAAATGGTTTGATTATAGGACGTGCGGATTTGGATGCACTTCGAGGCGCAAGCGAGCATCGTGACTAAACCGTACATGTCGTACGGTGCGGGAACGAGCGGAGCTTGCAACAAAGAAGAGCGCCAAATGCGTATGTCCTATCCATTGTAACAAGAAAAAAATACTAGTCCACTTGCCCGTTGGCAAGAGGTGTAGTAGAACAATGTATGTTATTTGTGGAAAAACTAGATTTTGAGATACCGTCGCACTGCCAAGTAGCTAGATACTGCACCGAGCAGTATTCCCGAGCCGGCAATAATAAGAAAGATCTGACCGAAGTTGTTTAGATAATACGTGAGCAGATTGAGCCCTGGAGAGAAGCTGGCGAGCAATTTATTGACATAATACAAAATTGGGTAGAACACAGCAAGGGTAACGACAGCTGAGATGACACCATACATGATACCGCTCACCACAAACGGCCAGCGGATGTAGCGATTGCTCGCACCCACGAGCTTCATTACTGAAATCTCATCACGAGAAGTAAAAATGATAATACGAATCGTGTTAAAGGTGATAACAATAGAAATTAAGACAAAGAAAATAACGAGGCCGATACCGAGACGTGTTGCCGAGTCTACAATTTTATTGAGCCGATCAATAATCTGCTTGTTTTTATGAAAATTAACGCTCTCGATGATATTAGAGCCATCTTTTGAAAGAGCGTCTTTGCTATCGAGAAACTTTGCGATACTGTCATACTGTGAAGGTTGTTTGGCCTTGATATTGAGTACTGCGCCGAGCGGATTGTCATCGAGCTCCTCGAGTCCCTGAAGTGTCGGCTCGTCATCCTGATGCTTGAGTTTGAAATTTTTCAACGCATCTTCTCGAGAGACGTACTCTGTCCGAGCGACCTGCTCGAGACTTTCGATAGTTTTTTTGAGAGCAAGAATATCTTTTTCTGGAGCAGTGGTTGTAAAGTAGACATTGATGTCAACTTTATCTTTTACTTGATTGAGATAGGCGTTGGTAAGCAGACTGAGAAAAATAAGTGAGGTGAAAACGAAAAGCGTCATGGTCACTACCATAATTGATGAAAAAGACACGAAGCCGTTTCGCCAAAAGTTGATAAACCCTGCCCTGATAACTCGTTTGATGCTTATCCAAATCATAGTGATTGTTATTTAGAAGTATACTACTTTTCTCCCTTTTCGTCCTGTGTTTAATTTTACTTTGCACTTTCAATTTTGAATCTTACAAAATGTACTTCCCGTGCTTGTCATCGCGGATTATTTTGCCATTTTCCATCGTGATGACTCGCCCGCCAATAGAGTCTATCACGCCTTTGTTGTGGGTGGTCAAGATCACGGTCGTACCCAAATCATTTATCTTTTTTAGAATGCGGACGACTTCCTGAGTGTTGACAGGATCGAGATTGCCGGTCGGCTCATCGGCAATAATCAAGTCTGGTTGATTGACAATCGCTCGGGCAATAGCTACACGCTGTTTTTCTCCGCCCGAAAGCTCGTGGGGGAAATTCCAAAGCTTATTACCCAAATCAACGAGCTCAAGTACATGAGGCACATCGGCTCGTATCTCAGCATCAGTGCGACCCGCTGCCTCCATCGCAAAAGCGATATTTTCGTAGGCGGTTTTGTTTGGCAACAGTCGGTAGTCTTGGAAAATAGTACCGATACGACGACGCATATTGTTCATCTTTGCCTTCTTGAGTTTGTGGATGTTAGTGGATTCAAAAAACACGGAGCCTTTGGTCGGCTTTTCTTCGGCAAGAAGCATTTTGAGCAAAGTAGTCTTACCCGCGCCAGAATGGCCCACAATGGAGACAAATTCTTTTGGTTCGATGGTAAGCGAAATGTCCACCAGAGCGTGAGAATTGTCTGCGTACACTTTTGAAACTTTGTCGTAGTAAATCATTGCCTATAGTATACTCGCTTTTGTAGAAAAATTCTATAGACAATGGATACAGTCACGCCCCCATCACCCCATATAGACAACTCGATGACGATAGTCCGACTATCGTCATCTCATCAAAATTCTCATCTACGCCATGACGTAGATGAGAATTTTGTATCGGGACCATTTCAGCCATGGCTGAAATGGTCCTTTTTAAACCTAGCAAAAGATACCCAAATACACCTTTTTGCTTCTTTTTAAATATGGCTTTATAGAGCCACTTCCAACGGCTCATTAAGCTAATGAGCCGTTAAAAGTAGCTCTAATTCAAGTTCTTTTCAGCCTCAATAAACAAATCTAAATCCCCTTCGAAAACATCATCTATTTTTGAGGTCTCGGCACCTGTCCGATGATCCTTGACCATTTTATACGGATGCGTCACGTATGATCGAATCTGATTGCCCCATTCCACTGAGGTGGTTTTGCTGATATACATCCCTTTTTCTTTGGCAATACGCTCGTCTTCTCGCATACGATAGAGCTTGGCCGAAAGAATAGCCATAGCTTTTTCCTTATTTTGCCCCTGACTGCGTTCAGAGGTCACATGCACCGAGAGCTTGGTCGGCAAATGCACGATGCGCACCGCGGTTTCGCGTTTATTTACATTTTGTCCTCCGGGACCACCTGACTTTGCGGTCGTGATCTCGAGCTCGTCTGGCGGAATATCTATTTCAACAGTTTTTTCAAATTTAGGAATCACCTCCACCATCGAGAAGGAAGTGTGACGAAGCTTCTTGGCATTAAATGGCGAAATGCGTACCAGTCGATGAACACCCGACTCATTTTTGATAGTACCGTAGACATTCTTCCCCACTATTTCAAATGTGATATTTCGAAAACCGCCATGATCATTTTCATTGCTATGGATCACAGACATACCCCACCCTTTGCGATCGATATACTTTTGATACATTTTAAAAAGGATCGCCGAAAAATCTTCAGCGTCATCTCCGCCAGCACCAGAGAAAATAGTGATGATAGCATCACCCTTGTCGTACTTTCCTCCGCCTTCTATTTCGGTTTTGAGGTCGGCGATTTCTTTGAGGACGGATTGCGCCCGATTTTTGTCGGCCCAAAAATCGGGCGTTTGGAGTAGGGCCTCAAGTTCCGCTAGTTTTTTCTGTTTGTCTTCCATAAAGTTACTATAGCATGTGAAATGAGGGAGAAAAAGGTGTAGAAATACAAATGTGCGCCCATATTGAAAAATTATAAAGAAAACTTCGCTCCGTGCTGGTGGCAACGGAGCGATAACTACTGCCACGGATGCGCTGAGAGGTGCGCCATGCCGATCTCTCGACAAGCCAGCTACCGTTAGCCGGTCTCCCTACCCGCACCCGTGGCACCTTAAGTATATAAAATGAGTATCTAAAAGCAAACCTCAACAACTACCTCTTTTGAATTAAAAATTGCTCAACCTGATGTTTTAAATCTACCAAGTCTCCATCGTTTCTAATGACCGCATCCGCCCGAGACATACATTCTGAGATACTTTGTTTTGTTTGATCAGACGAAACCATTTCACGCTCCTCGTCAGACACAAATTTTTCAAAAGATACTTTGTCCAGATCACTTTTACGTCCCACAATTCTCTCATAACGCACTTTTTGATCAGCATCTACCGCAAGTAAGTAAAATAATCCTTTTGTCTGAGATTTTAAAAAATCAATTTCTCCGGGAGTACGTACTGATTCTATTACCGCATTTCTACCTTGCGAAATAGCCTGGTCATACAGCTGTTCAATGATATACCTGGATGAGTGAGTCTTTCTTAATTCATTTGCAACTAGGGTTGTGTTATCGCGATTGATTTCTAGATTTCGCTTATGTAATTCTTTAATAATAAATTCTCTAGCAGAGAAATGAGTAAATCCTTTATTTTTTAAGATAGAAACCACTTCACCTTTTCCTGCGCCTAGTGTTCCGGTAATCCCGATAATAATCATAGGTAGTAGTATAGCGTTTTTTCTAAAAAAGAGCCACCTCCGAGGATCGAACTCGGGACCCCCACTTTACGAAAGTGGTGCTCTACCAACTGAGCTAAGGTGGCAAGATAAATTCAATGAGCCGTCGATGGGATGTCACTCGCCCTCCGTGTGTCGGGCTCTTTAGAAACCCACGGTTTCTAACACTCGAGTACTCGTTGTTTTCCTCCACGGGGAACTCCCGTTCCCCGACCCCCTCCCACGGTTCGATCCCGATTGACGGGAAAGACTGCGTCTTTCTGGAGCCGTCGATCGGGATCGAACCGATGACCTCGTCATTACCAATGACGTGCTCTACCAACTGAGCTACGACGGCTTATTTAAAATTTCAAAATACATAAACACACGACCAAAGCCGACGCTCTCGGTCGGCTCCCCGACTTTTACTAAACGTCGGGGCTGAGCTACGACGGCTTGTTTTCAAATAGAACCATGTAAGAATACTACAGTTATGTAATATTTTCAATCATACTGCGTAGAAGAATTTTAAGTTTTGTGTTGTAGATCGACTCGGTAGCCACTTCGGACTTTACAACTACCTCACCATATTTATTTTAATTGAATGTGTTTTTTAAGAAGCCTATACTCATGCCACGTAAGATACATCAGTATAACATCAAGCAAGGTAAGCAAAATTAAAAATAAGAAATGATGGTAAGTAAAATAATAAATTTGATACGCAACAAAGAGTCCGAGAACACCTATAGTTACAGGATACGCCCACGCCTTGTTACGAAGCAAGTTGACTACAAGAATAATTTTTATTATTCCATGTGAAAGCAGATAAAATGATGCGAATAATTCTGTGTGAACCGACAAATAAGGTACGAGTTTAGAGAAATGATTTGCAAAAAAGTCTGTCGGGTCTTCAATAAGTTCTCCTTTAATAAGTAACAGGAGTATTTTACTAAATACTCCTGAAAACAGAAAGAGGATGCCTCCAAGGATTTCCAGCAAGGCATTTAGACCTTTTAGAATGAGACTTATGAAAAATATTCTGTGAATACTCTTTTCTGTTATTGCCATATAAAAATTGTACCACGGTTTAAAGCAAGCGGACATGTAAAATTTTGGGATTTTAAAGAGGTTAAGACATTTGTGCGGTCGATGAGAATCTCTCCCGCGACTCTCGGTTCGCCGTCGCTCACCTCGGTC
>SCTV01000071.1 GCA_004298345.1 Patescibacteria group bacterium | reverse complement strand
TGAGTATGTTACACTATTTACATGGTGCAAGATAAATACAAAGCGGTGTGGGTGTCACATTCATCAATGGGGGATTTTCTCAAATGCCCCCGCGCGTACTTTTTGCATAATGTGTACAAAGATCCCAAAACCAAACGAAAGATAAATCTCGTTAGCCCTGCTCTTTCGCTCGGTGTGTCGGTGCACGAGGTCATCGAAGGGCTTGCCAACTACAAAGCCGACGAGCGCTTCAAACAACCTCTTTTGGAACAGTATGAGAAGGTTTGGCAGAAAGTTTCTGGGGAAAAAGGTGGTTTTAAAAACGAAGCGGATGAACTCGAAGCAAAGAATCGTGGCAGAGAAATGATTCTGCGGGTGATAAAGAACCCTGGGCCGCTTCTGAATAAAGCTTTAAAACTCAAAAATGGACAAAATGACATGCCACCAAACTTTTTTCTTTCCGAGGACGAAAATATTATTCTCTGCGGAAAAATAGACTGGCTCGAGTATGTACCGGAGGATGATAGTGTCTGCGTACTTGATTTTAAAACGGGAAAAAATGAAGAGAACGGCGAATCACTTCAATTACCAATCTACCAACTCCTTTTAAATAAACTCCAAAAAAGAAAAGTTTCCGGAGCGAGTTATTGGTACCTAGACAAAGATGACGCACCCATACCGGTCGCTCTGCCTTCGGTTGAAGAGTCGTATAAACGAGTCATTGAAGTAGCTCGACGAGTAAAAGTCGCCCGAGAAGCCGGGGTGTATGAGTGTCCTCGCGGAGAAAAAGGCTGTTTTGCTTGCCGGCCATTTGAAAAGATTTTGAGGGGTGAAGCCGAGTATATTGGCGTGGGGGAATACAATCAGGATTTATATATCAGCTCATAATTTCTGTGCCGTGTTTCGGGTTGGACTGAGCGTGCTTTTAGAGGTATAATAGAAACATTGCTTTCGGGTGTTTATTATAAAATAACATTATTGTATATGAAAAATTTTGCTGCGAAAATCTATAATCCCAATGTCGGACTGCTCCTCATCCGCATTGCGCTCGGTATTGTATTTATCTATCATGGCTTGGGAAAATTTGAAAACATGGAGGATACAATAAAATTTTTCTCACTGCTCGATCTCCCTGTGTTTTTTGCGTATTTAGTTGCGACTGTTGAATTTTTTGGAGGCCTCTTTCTTTTGCTCGGTTTGTTTGTTGAAATTTCCGCAGCTATTCTTGCGGTTGTGATGTTTATGGCTATTGTTTTGGCAAAATACGCTAATGGTTTTGCGGGTATGACCGGCAGACCAGGATACGAGCTCGATCTAGTACTCTTTTTGGTGTTGTTGGGGGTTGCGTGCCTCGGTCCTGGAAGATTTGCTCTAAAGAAATTTTGGGTAAAGGATGTTTCATCACTGGGCTAAAAAGATTCGCATGCGTACGATACCAATAGCTTTTATTCTCAGGTAGGGCACATTTCTATGTTTAATCTGCACTCATTTATAAACACTATTCCCCTCGAAACATTAGGGTATGGAGCCTATACGGTAATTTTTTTGGTCGCGGTGCTTGAAGCACTGCCTCTCGTCGGCACATTTATTCCGGGGCATTCCTTAGTGATCTTGAGCGGCTTTTTGGTACGACTTGGTACATTGAAATTTTGGCCGGTGATTGTTATCGTTTCGCTCGGAGCGATCGTTGGAGATGTGTGTGGATATTTTGTTG
>SCTV01000070.1 GCA_004298345.1 Patescibacteria group bacterium | reverse complement strand
CCGAAAATCAGCAGATTTTCGGGGGATCCGGCTTCCCCACTTTTAATTTATAATTTTAAATTCTGAACTTACCTCGTATACTCTGGCGTATACACCGACATCCAGTCCAATATTTGATGCATCACCCGCACTGACGCCGCACCGCCCTGCAAATCTCCCTCCTCCATAAGCAACGCAAAAGAATATTTTGGCTTTTCATACGGGAAAAATCCTACCACCCACGAGTTGATATATTTGTTACCTACACCCACTTGCGCGGTACCAGTTTTAGCTGCCACAGCTACTTGCTCAAGTTTGAGTCCAGGCGCACTTCCCGAGACCACTGTCTGTCGCATACCTTCATGCACGATATCAAAATATTTTTTAGGAATATCAATAGTCCGCACTACAGTTGGTCTACTAAACGTATCACCTAGGAGCAGGGTCGGCTCGAGTACTTTGCCATAATTAGCAATAGCACCAATCGCTCGCGCCATCTGAATAGGGGTGACCTGGAAACCATACTGCCCAATGACGGTGTTGTAAGTATCTCCCACACGCCATGGGTCGTTGGGGAAATTGACCGCTTTCCATGCAGGACTTGGAATGGGCTTGCTGACTTCTCCCGGCAAATCTATGCCAGTTTTTTCACCGAGACCAAATAGCTTGGCATATTTTTCAATGTTGGCGATACCGATACCTTTTTGATCTTTGTATCCCCCGCCGACTTCATAAAAATACACGTTCGATG
The DNA here is from genome assembly GCA_004298345.1 of Patescibacteria group bacterium. Taxonomy (GTDB): domain Bacteria; phylum Patescibacteriota; class Minisyncoccia; order Phycocordibacterales; family PALSA-1337; genus SCTV01. The sequence goes on along the minus strand of SCTV01000070.1, from coordinate 2,405 downwards.
AGACCGCGATTGCCCGTCTCAAATCTACCCAGCCGTGCGCTTTCCAATCTTTAAAAATAGAAACTTTTGTTGGATCATATTGGTTGGGCAGAGAAATAGAACCGGTACTCAGAATTTTTGTCTCCGGATCAATCACTCCTTCGTTTAGCACTCCCATCGCCATCACCGTTTTTACAATTGATCCTGGCGTATAGGTACCATTCGACACTCGGTTGAGAAAAATACGCCGCTTACTATTTACATAGTTTGTTATAAGCTGGCGATTGTCTCCGTCGGTCAACACTTGGGGACTATATTCAGGGTAGCTAACTGAAGCAACAATCTCTCCAGTATTTACATCCATAATCACTCCAGCTCCACCCACAAATCCCAGATCCGTAGCAACCTCTTTTATTTTCTCATACAACATATTTTGGACTTTTGAATCTATCGAAAGTGTGATGTTGGCACCATCTTTGGTCGGCTTGATGATATTCTCGGATTGAATTTTACCCAACGCATCTACCTCGACGATTTTCAGGCCATGCTCACCTCGCAGTCGGTCATTATAGAATTTTTCGATACCATCAAATCCTTCAAAGTCTGGTCGGTAATAAAATCCATAACTATCTTTGGAGGGATATTTTACGTAGCCGAGCACATGTCCAAGGCCGGGCAAATCCGCGTATTTTCGCAATGAAAAGTTGACATCTTCACCCAAAACATTCCACGCGAGCTCTTTTTTGTTACGATCATAGATAATTCCCCGCTCTGCGAAAACAAGAGTGTTACGCAAGCGATTCTTTTCACTTTTTTGAGTGTAGATTTCACCATCGGTCACCTGAAGCGCCCATACTCTGGAAACATAGACCATTCCAATGAGTACAAAAAAGAGCGCCAGCACAATCAAGCTCGTCTTCGAAATCGGTTTTTCGATACGGCCTTCAAATTGATGCGTATCAAACTCGGGTAAGTTACTAGAATCGAGAAAAATCTCGTCCGGGTCAATATCCTTGTATTTTTTGCGTCCTAGTCCGCTAAAATATTTTTTAATCTTACGATTCATATGATGAGACTATGATCGCACATATAGCTTACTCTTTACAATAGGTATCAGGAGAAAAAGTATCACGCCAATAGCAGTAAATATAAATCTGTCGGCACCACCGCCATATCCATACAGCGCGTCAATTATAATCGCAAAAACAATCAGCTCCACATAAAAATCAAAGTAAAAAGCACAGACGACAGCGAGAAAAGCTCCGACCCACCACGGGAACAAAAAGATACTTGCGCAAATAATACAAAAACTAAGTATTCTTAACATAGGATAAATTAGCGGAGGCTACCCGACTTCACCACCGTCACCCATCTGACATCTTGAATATTGACCGGACTGGCAAAAAGTACTCTCTGGAATGTTTTGGCTGAATCAGTATCGACCTCTTCGACCACGCCGAGTAACATCGAATTGATATCCGGCATAATAATCGAATCACCCTTTTGGATGGCAATCTCTCGAGGAAGGATTATTTCAAAGTTGCCCGCTCCGAGGCCTCTTGCCTCGACCGAAACCGAACGAGTACCGACAAGCACTGGAGAAATTTTGCCAGGCGAAGAAAAAAGTTGGGCTTTTGAGGAAGTTGGGTTTACCTCCACGATTTCTCCTACCAAAATAGTGCCACCAACAAAAACATAATTACCGACTTGTACGTCCTTATCTTTACCGATATCAAGTACAAAGGTATCGTACGGAGAAAAAGGCGGCGTACGCAACACGCTTGCGAGTACTGCAGACCTATTTTCATTTCGTCCCAAAATTTCTTTCAGCTCTTTATTTTCTTGTCGTGTGATATCCACCGCCAGAGTATCTACGGTCATCGTTTGTAGACGATCCTTGAGTTCTTTATTTTCCGCAAGCAAAGTATTTTTTGATTTGAAAAACTCTGCAGTCTCTCGTATCGATTGGGATAGGCTGTTTTCCCCACTCCAAATCCACGCCCCGATACTCGAAAATATTCCAGAAAAAAACGACGCCCAAATGACACTCAAAAAAACAACCACAACAACGATGAGTGTGATTCTCTTCTTTCTTTTGTCACCACGGGCATTAGTTTTTATGAGGTAATTCATCTTCATTTTGGATCAGAGCTTCTTGATACTTTTCAAGGTCTTCGAGAATAATACCTGTACCGCGAGCAATAGCGGTGAGCGGATCTTCGGCCACATACACAGGCATTTTGAGCACTTCATGGAGCAAGCGATCGAGCCCTTTGATCAACGCTCCTCCACCGACAAGGTGAACACCATTTCTCATCACATCGGCAATAATTTCCGGCGGAGTGGTCTCGAGTACTTCTTTTACAGACTCGACAAGGTTGTCTATAGACTGCGCCATCGCTTCTCTGATATCAGAATCCGTAATG
>SCTV01000008.1 GCA_004298345.1 Patescibacteria group bacterium | reverse complement strand
CTCAACATCGTGAATATATTCCATAAAGACTGCGGCGAGAGGCACCGAGAGCAATACTCCGAGAAAGCCCGCAAGCTTGAGACCGATCACGAGAGAGACTATGACCAAAATCGGCGATACACCGACAATCTTTCGCACCACCATCGGATAGATGAGGTGATTTTCAAATTGCTGGATAAGTAGATAGATGAGGGCAACGATGACACCCATCTGTGTGCCTCCCTCGCCCCCCGCAATGAGCACTCCGGGAATAGCCGCAATGATGGGACCAAAGATCGGGATGATCTCGCACACTGCCGCGAGCACCGCGAGAGTAAAGGCATATTTGATACCGACAAAGATAGTGAGAAAGAGCCAAACCAAAAGACCGATGAAAAAAGCTAGGAAAAACTGCCCTTGCATCCAGTAGCCGATTTTGGTCTGAGACCTTTTCCAGAGGTCGAGAATGTATTTTTGATTTTTGACCGGAACGATAATGCGGAGAAAATTGACCACTCCATCTTCCTGAGCAGCAAGGTAAAAAGAGATTACCATAATGAGAACAAAGTTTACCAAACCGCCGAAAAAGGTACCGGCCACTTTTACAAAACCCTGCGAAGCATTGGAAAGAATCTGCTGGGTATTATCGACAAGTTCTTTGATAGAAAACTCCTGCGGTATTCCGACAACTGTCTGTGAGGCACTCAAAAAGTTGCTTTCCTTGAGTGGTCCGAGCAAGTCAGAAATATTGACACTTTGAGGAAGCTCTTTCAAATACACGAGTACATCAGCGACCAAAGTCGGTACGAAATAGTAGAACAAAGCGAGAGCCACGAGCACGATCGCCACATACACACCGATGACCGCAGGCAGTCGCGGAATACGAAACTTACTACACCACTTAACCACTGGCTCTATAGAAGAAGCGATGACGATGGCAGTGAGCACCACAAGTACTAGATCACGGACAATATACAACACCGCAAAAAAGAGAAGCACGAGAAAAAAACGAATGATTGTCCCCGTGCTTACATTAATACTATCTAGACTATTTGGCAGATTCATAGAGAGAATAATACCACGCACAAACAAAATCTGGAAGCGGGCGGGCACAAGATGTTAGACATCAGACAATAGACTACTGCGTAACAGGTAGGTGTCTATTGTCTAAATACTTATGTCTGACTACTTTTTCCTATCCCTAGAACCTCAAAACATCCGCAAACTCCTCTTTCGACTGAAAATCGCCGATAATCGCAAGATTTAAATTTTTGTCCTGAAAGATTTCCTTAGCCACTTTCTGCACATCTTTTGCAGTCACTTTTTTGAGATCAGCGAGCACCTCTTCCGGCTTTTTCAAATCTTTGCGCATAATTTCTTGAAAACCATAATATTCAGCAAGTGAGTCTGAGGATTCGAGACCGAGATAAAGTCCTCCAGCGATATATTCGCGCGCTTTCTCGAGCTCCGCCTTTCCTACTGGAGTGTTTGTCATCTTTTTGCACTCCTCAAGCACTACTTTTATCACCTCATGCACGCGCGCATTATCCACTCCGATCGAAATATCAAAAAAACCGTGGTCGGTAAACGCAGTGTGGTGTGCGGAAACATAATAACAGACACCCATTTCATTTCGAAGTTTATGAAATAGTCGAGAGCTCATTCCCCCGCCCAAAATAGTGCGGAGAACTTTTGTCGCTGCCAGTCGCTTGTCATAGGCGTCGTACGCTCGGCAAGCGAGCACCAAATGCGTCTGCTCCCCTTTTTTATTGTGCACCAATATCTGCGGAGTACTTTGTTTTTCTACAACTTTTTCTTTGCCAGCTTTTTTTCGAACAGGAATGTCTTTAAACACTCGCTCGGTAGATTTAATTGTCTTTGCGCTGTCGATATTACCGCTCACGATCACCGTCGTCGCCTCGGCTACATAATGCTCAGCCCGATATTGTATAAAATCTTCTCGAGTGGTGGCTGATACGGTCTCCTTGCTCCCCGCAATGTCTCGCCCCGCTGGCTGAGCACCGTAGAGAAGCTCCATCATCAAGCTATGCACGTGATGCTGAGGCATATCGAGATACATATTAATCTCCTCAATAATCACGCCTCGCTCTTTTTTTATTTCTTCAGAATCAAGTGTCGGATTTAAATAAATATCCGAGACCACATCGAGAATGGTATCCAAATATTTTGGATGCGACTTGGCATAGTAGCCAGTATATTCCTGTCCGGTAAAGGCATTGTGTTGTGCACCGATACTGTCGAGCTCCTCACTGATTTTGATCGCTTGCGGACGTTTTTTGGTACCTTTAAAACACATATGCTCAAGAAAATGGGAAATGCCCGACTGCGCCTTGGCCTCGTATTTTGAGCCAGCCTCCACCATCACGAGTACTGTGACGGTCGGGTTGTCTTTCATCGGTATGGTGATGATTCGTAAGCCATTTTTAAGGACTTTTTTGTGATATTTCATGAAGTGAGTGTACCACAACAAAACTACAAAAGGAAAACCCGAGTGTTGAGACTCGGGGTTTTGAATGTTGGTGGCACATCATTCTTAGCCAGTGTGGGGAGATCAGCGGAGTTTGGAAGCTGCTGCAATGATTCCAAAGGACAGGATGGCCCCCGTCATAGCAACCCCAAACGGTGCACCGTTGTGTAACATAAGTGCAGACAAGAGGATGCCGCCCCAGCCCATCAGGATAAAAATCACTGACAGGACAGACATTAGGGCATCAAAAAATCTTGCCAGGGCGCTGAAGATATCCGCTACCAATTTCCGACATTTATCTACGTTCATAGGTCAAATAGCTCTCGTACTTCATCTGTTGGTTACTTACCAGCAGATTCATCGTACCTATGTACAGTATAACATACTTGAACACGAAAGTCAAGTATGTTATACTGAGGCTATTAAATGGCCGGTTTTAAAGCTTTTTAGCTCATTTTAGAGCCTAAGACCATTAGACCAGAAAACGGTAGGCTTCCAAATTTTAATTCCTTTTAGCCAATTTTATTCACCAAATCCTTCACTGCCACCCTCTCCTGCACGCCAGTATCCCTATTTCGCACGGTCACCCCAGCGTCCTTTTCTACCGTATCAAAGTCGATAGTGACACAGTATGGCGTACCGATTTCATCTTGTCTTCGATATCTTTTACCAATATTGCCATTATCATCAAAAGCTACTTTCGCACCAAAAACTTTTTTCAATTCAGCGTATACTTCACGAGCTTTTTCTACCAACACCGGCTTGTTTTTCAAAAGTGGAAAGACCGCTACTCGATAGGGGGCAACATTCGGGGATAATTTTAGATACGAGCGTACTTCTCCCCCAAGCTCATCTTCCGTATACGCATCGGAAAGAATAGCGAGTACTGTACGATCCACGCCGAAAGACGGCTCGATACAATGTGGGGCAAATCGCTCCTTAGTATCCTCATCATAGTAAGTCAGATCGACTTTTGAAAGACCGGTGTGGGCTTTCAAATCAAAATCGGTACGGTATGCGAGACCATAGAGTTCCTTTTTGCCAAACGGATAGTCAAATTCAAAATCAATTGTGCGTTTTGAGTAATGTGCACGATCACCATCGGGAATCTCTAGCTCATGAACATGTGCAGACTCAAGGCCAATATCTTTTGTCCATCCATGCACCTGGCCGACAAAATGTTCAAAGGTTTCTTTCCAATTGTCTGGGTGCACAAAATATTCTATCTCCATTTGTTCAAATTCTCGCGAACGAAAGAGAAAATCTCGCGGAGCGATTTCATTTCGAAAGGCCTTCCCTATTTGTGCCAGACCAAAGGGTAACTTTGGATGAAGTGAATCAATCACATTTTTAAAATTCACAAACATACCCTGTGCAGTTTCAGGACGAAGATACGAAATAGAATTTTCATCATGCGTCGCACCGACATTTGTCTTAAACATCATGTTGAATTGCTTCTCCGCTCCGAGCTTGCCACCACACTCAGGGCATTTCTTTTTATCTTCAAGATGATCTGCGCGAAATCTCTTTTTACATTTTTCGCATTCAACAAGCGGGTCAGAAAAGCCAGCTACGTGTCCAGAGGCTTTCCAGGCATTTTGATTCATTAGTATTGCCGCATCTACGCCATACATATCGTCACGAGTATCCACAAAACGTTTCCACCAGAGAGCCTTGACATTATTTTTGAGCATCACACCGAGTGGGCCATAATCCCAAGTACCTGCGAGACCACCATAAATCTCTGAACCCTGAAAGATAAAGCCTCGGCGTTTGCAGAGCGAGATTATTTTTTCCATGACAGCTTCTTCTTTTTTCATAAAATGGATACGTTATTGATATGGCTACTGCACCACTCGCTCATCCCCACTGTCGAAGTTGGGGTCGGTACTCAGTCGAGTATTCAGACTACTACGCACGTCACGCAAGGTCAACCCGGTAAAATCATCCTCACCGGTGAGCACTGCTTCGTTGACAATAATCGGCACGTTGTTTACCTGGCTCGCACTTGGCACAAAAGCCACCTGAAATGCAATCTCTTTGGAAGAAATTCCTTGTGCATTTGGAGCAATATCGCCAATATTCCAGAGCACTTCTCCTCCGACCGGGTTGT
>SCTV01000069.1 GCA_004298345.1 Patescibacteria group bacterium | reverse complement strand
GGTCGAGTTGGCAAATGTTTGGTGCAATGTCTGTTCGTTTGACGAGTATATTCCATCCGTCGATTTTTCGAAATCGCTTGATTATGCGGTGGCGATTGGTCTAGTGCTTTCTCAATATCACGATTTTTAATTATATGTACCATTTTCTTCCATTAGCAGAAAAGAAATTGTTGCGTCGAGAATATCGTATTCGTTTTGCGACTGTAGTGTTGGCCACGCTTTCTTTTCTCGTGGTGCTCGGAGGAGCCTTTCTTTTGCCGTCATGGTTTTTGGCTGATATCAAAGAGCAGACAGTAGAAAAACGCATGGAGATAGTGCAAAATGCCATGGCCAAAAAGCAGGACCAACAACTAAATTTAGTCCTTGAGAATACCAAACGAGAATTGAAACTCTTGAGGACAGGGGAAGATTTTTTACCGTTCCGTGGGGTGTTGGAGGCCATAATTGATAACAAAACTTTTGGGGTCAGTCTCCAGAAATTTTCATTTGGACGAATCAGTGTTGAGGGCGATATGGCGGTGATTGTCCAAGGTGTCTCTCGAGACCGAGATGCATTGGTCAATTTCCGCAAAAATTTAGAGCGAGAAAAAATGTTTACTCGGGTCGATTTGCCGATCGCTAGTCTAGCCAAAGGTCGAGACGCCGAGTTTAATATTGAATTAACCGCCGTTACTCCTAAACAATAAGTAACATGAATACGACCAAAAACATCTCTCTGTTAGTTCTTTCTGTACTAGTTTTTCTCGTGGTACTCGGCGGGTTCATTTTTCTGGTAGGCGACATCACTGCTCGCGGTGAGCACATTACTTCACGACTCAAGATGATTGACGAGATTACCAGAAAAGACCAGGAATATCAATTGTTTGAAAAGATTATAAAATCAACCGAGGCTGATCGTGCAAAAATATCCTCGTATGTGGTAAAAAAAGACGGCTTGGTGGATTTTATTAAACTGATCGAGGGAATGGCGAATTCCAGTGGGGTGGAAGTGTCTATCAAAACTGTCGAAGAATCTGAGGTCTCCGGGCAGGCCAGCTCAACGCCAAAGGTTATGTTGACGCTACCACTGACGACGACAGGTACTTGGGAAAATACCGCGATGTTTCTGGCGCTACTTGAGAGTATGCCGTACAAAACCACCTTGACTAAAGTCGATCTGAGAAAAATGGATCTGACTGAAGGCGCCGATCCAAAAAGAAAAAACCGATTTTCAAAAGCCAATCCTGGGTGGCAGGCAGACTTCCAATTTGGTGTGTTAAAATTTAAATAAAATACCATGACTGAAAATATCTCAACACCAACGACTTCTCCGGCTCCGCACAAAAAGAACGCTACCTGTTCAAGATTTTTCAAGCTGTTTGGCCACGATGCTCGCCAAGACTGGCTCCTTTTGTTGTGTTTTTCTGGTCTAGTATTGGTAGCGTTTTTAATTTTTGCAATTTGGACATATACCCGCGTGCATGCTGGCAAAGCTTTCTCTTTTGAGACGGAACCAGTTTCCTTGCCTTCTATTACGGTGAATACCGAAGAGCTTGCTAAGACAATCGAGATGTTTGAGCAGAAGAAATTGAAGTTTAATTCGATCAGACAGATTGGCGTTGATGCATCTGATCCGTCTTTGTAAATAACGCTCAAGGATGCTATAGTCGTCAGTGAATTTATACATGCCCTCGTAGTTCAATGGATAGAACTGCGGACTTCTAAGCCGTCAATGTTGGTTCGATTCCAACCGAGGGCACAAAAATAAACCCGCAAGGGTTTTTTGTGCAACCTCGGTTGGAATCGAACGGGGAGGGGGTCGGGGAACGGGAGTTCCCCGTGGAGGAAAACAGTGAGCTTGCGAACGTTAGAAACCGTGGGTTTCTAAAGAGCCACGAGAGGAGCGAGGGGCGAGTGAGATAGCGAAGCGTCCAACCGAGCCTAATGGCGACGAGCCCTAAGTCGCGGGCGATAAATGTACTCATGATCCAACCGAGCCGATCAATTTTTCTCGAAAACTCCCCAAAAACCACAAAACCTTCAAAAATACAAAACGGCTCAACAAAGGCCTCCTAATCGGCTAAACCTCGTGTTTAGCCGATTATTTTTACACCCCTCCTCGGAGCACCTTCTCCGCCATTTTTACCGCACCTTCCTTTGACCACGCTTTCGCGATAAAACCATTTTTGTGACAAAATTCGGCGTCCGGAATATCAGTAATTTTTGCAAGTTCCGCACGCATTCGTCCGCGCCATTCGACGGGGAAGAGTATTCGATAGCTAAAACCTTTTGCAGTATCATTTGGCACACAGGCGATGACCCACTCACCGGTATTTTGGTCGGGATGGATCACCAGCATTGGCTCTTTGAATTTACCTAGGGTCGATTTCCACGGATAGGGATGTTCGAGCAGAATAATTCTTTTGTCTCGTGCTTGTGTATAGGCGGTGCGTACTTCTTCGAGATCTCGGAAAAAATAGTCTGCTTTTTCGATTTCTTTGAGCACAATTACTTTGATGAGGGGGAGGAGTTCGTTGAACGTATCATCAACATTTGCACTATCTCGCCAGGTCGGGGTGAGGGCAGAGAGGACGTTGTTAAATAAATAAGGGTAGACACCTTCTCGGACTGGAGAAAAAAGGGCGACACCGTTGTCGGCGGCATCGATAGGCTGGACGAGCTTCTTGTCAACGATGTCTGCGATGCGAGGGTCTTTGGTGAGTTTACTAGCGTACTCTTTCCAGACGAGACCAAAGCTGGCGTAGGGTATGCCGTTGGCTCTTTGGCCGGCACCACCTTCTTGATGGTGGTCAAAACGGCCTTTTTTGGCGTCATTTATACCACCCACATCTATAGC
>SCTV01000068.1 GCA_004298345.1 Patescibacteria group bacterium | reverse complement strand
GATTTAAGAAGTAAGAATTAAGAACACAAGAAAAAATCGCCTTAAGGCGATTTTTTCTTGTGTTCTTAATTCTTACTTCTTAAATCTATCCCCAATTTTGCAAAGACTCTTCTTGAGTGTATAATTAGCGTATTATTAATATTTAACCATACGAATCAATGTCTTCAAAAACAGTCGCAGTGATAATACTCGTAGCGCTCGTTATTTTGGGTATTTATTTTTATTCAACTAACAAGGCAGATAAAGTGCAGGTTTCTTCCGAGCAAAACTCTTCTCTTTCAAGTGTAGGAGCTCCAGAAAAAACCAGCTCTAGTGATGCCATCGTCGACTATGTTGTTGATGATTTATCGGCCGATGAACAGGCCACTGCACAAGCGAGTGTAGACAAAAGCGCACCATCACAAGCCGAAGCTGGTAATAGTCTTAATACTAATTTTTAACTATCTATGAATAAATTACTCTCAACACTTATTATTGTCGGCTTGCTCGCACCGTCGCTTTCTTTGGCACAAACTCCTACGAGAGAAAGACGAGAAATGACGCAGTTCAAGAGAATGGAAAATCGTCCAGCTATGGCTTCTACTACCAAGCAAGAAATGTTTTGTAGTCAGATAGACAGGATTTTTGGCGGTCTTGATACTCGAGCACTCAAGATGGATGATAGACGAGGGGAGCGAGATGTTAGAAATATGGAAAAGCGAGACGATGTACGAGCAAAGGTAGATGAAAAGCGAAGTGAAAATGATGCCAAGAGGAAAGCGCAACTCGCGGAGCTCACTCTCCGTGCGGGAACCGATGCTCAAAAACAAGCTATCGCTACATTTATTACTGCTATGGACAAGGCACTTGCTACTCGTGACGCTGCGGTTGATGCAATTTTGAAAGCACATCGTGATGCTATAGATAAAGTGGTTGCTTCAAGGAAAGCTTCAATAGAGACAGCTCTTGCTACCTTGAAAACAGATATTGAAACCGCTAAGGCAAAAGCAAAAACAGATTGCGGAGCCAATGTTTCTCCGGAGACAATCAAGACCGAGCTCCGAACCGCGGTAAAGGCAGCTCAAGAAAAGTTTCGTACGACTGTTCAATCTATTGAAAAGGTAAAAGATGTTTCAAAGACCGAAAAGGATGCTCGAAAAGCTGCTATCGAAAAAGCTCATGCTGATTTCAAAACGGCGGTAGAGCAGGCTCGAAAGGATCTTAAGGCTGCACTCAAGCCTTCAGTATCGGCGACCGCCTCGAATACGGCTTCAACAACAGTGAGTCAGTAGGGGTGGGGATTCTTCCTAAATCTCTTTTTTTCCTGTTTTTGCAATACGGCTCTATATAGGCATATTTAACGGCTCATTAAGCTAATGAGCCGTTTAATTTGCTCCTGGGTTTATAATGTGTCAATAATAAGCAATAGCCATGTCTCAGAATCAATATATACAAATACAAAAAGAGCTGAAGCGGTTGGGGAGTAAGGAGAAGGCAAAAAGCTCGGCACGGTTTTTCAAAACTGGGCCGGGGCAATATGGGGAGGGTGATATTTTTATTGGTGTGTCGGTGCCAGAACAGCGGAAAATTGCTCGGCAATTTTCCGCTGTTCTTTTTCTTGTTCTCAGTCAGCTTTTAGCGAGCGCGATTCATGAAGAACGGCTGACTGCACTTTTGATTTTAGTTGATCAAATGAAATTGGCTGTACAAATCGGCGATATCAAAAAGAGAAAAGAAATTTTTGATTTTTACATACAAAATCTTGATCGAGTAAATAATTGGGACCTCGTCGACAGCTCGGCGCGAGATATTGTGGGTAGCTATGCATTTGATACAGATCAAAACATTTTACAAAAATTGGTACTATCGAAAAATCTTTGGCATCGGCGCGTATCTATCATTGCCACTCATTATTTTATTCAAAAAGGGGAGTATGCAATATCGCTTGGGCTTGCGAAGGTGCTTTTTGCAGATACTCACGATCTGACGCACAAAGCCGTCGGCTGGACGATCAGAGAAATATATAAAAAAGACAGTAAGCTTGTTGAAGACTTTTTGCAAAAACATATCCAAAAAATTCCTCGTACCGCCCTTCGTTATGCTATCGAACGAATGCCCGAATCAAAACGAAAAAGATATTTAAGATTAAAATAAGAGAATCTTTTTTTGACATAGCTCGCGGGTCATGAAAACGGAGTACCGCTTTCGCGACTCCGCTCACTCGGCAAAATAAAAAACCTCGATACTTACCGAGGTGTGGAGTTTACTGCGAGCACGTCCCCAGTCAGCTTTCCAGGTGATTTCTCAACTGTGATCCGGAATGCGTAATAGGTTGGCGCACCAGGCAGACCTTTTGCAGTGAGCTTGACCTGTTTTAATGTGCACGTTACCGGATCGTTTTTCTCGAGTTTGGGAAGCGCGTCGATGAAAAGAGCCGGCAGGTCCATTCGATCAACGCCGCCATTTTGCACAGCAACCAGTCCGAGTTTTTTGTCCGATGCAATCACTTTTCCTGTGCCTCGGAAAACTGTCTCGTCAAGCATCCTTGATCGAAAAGGCACCGGCACGGTTTTCTGCGCACTGGTATTTGTATCCTGCCGAGTGATAGAGATATGTAGGCAATTTTGTCCTACTCCCGGTCTGTCTCCATCGAGGATGAACAAGTTGCCCATAAACAGCTCAGCCTGAGCTCCTTCGGGTAGTTGCTCCTTGCAGGTGATGATGAGTCCTGGCCGACCGAGACCAGGGTTACCTTGGAAGATGATCACTCCAAGTTCATCATCCACTTTCATCACCACTCCGTGCATGGCTAACGTGATGTAATTTGTGTGTGCCAGGTTTGTCGATGCTTGAGGTGCCGGTGGCACCGACGGAGACGTTTGCGGAGTCTCGCATCCGGTCCACAGAGTGGTGGCCAGTGCAAGCATGACGATACCGACCCACACCAACATTCTGGGTGTTTTCATGGTTTGGTTCCTTGGATGGGCTCTTGGGGTTGCCAAAGAGCGAGGTGGTTTACTGATCTATAGACTAGCGCAGAAGGGGTGGTGGGTCAACGGCTCACTGGTTTTAAGGCAAAATCAGTGAGCCGTTGATTCTCCTGTGAGCGATGCTATACTGTATTTATTATTCATTCAAAACATTTTTTAAATTTAAAATTTTTTCTGAAAATTGATAATTTAAAATTGAAAATTATTTCTCATGACCCATTTCATTAAAGTTTGGTTGTCCGCAGTACCCCTCATCGCCCTTGTCGATTTTGTCTGGTTTTCGCTGATTGCGGGGAAGTTTTATGATACCTATATGGGTACTTTTGTGTCACGAAGTAACGGCTCGATAGACATAAAACTTTTTCCTGCATTTCTTGTGTATCTTGCACTATCTTTTGGCATCACTTTCTTTGTGTTGCCAAAGGTTTCTGGTACAGAAAGTCTCTGGCAGGTATTTTTCGTTGGAGCGGTTTTTGGTCTTGTTACGTATGCTATCTATGACTTGACCAACTATGCCTTTCTGACCAATTGGAGTTTGACACTCTCTCTGGTCGACATGGCTTGGGGTTTTGTGATAGGTGGTATTGCAACGGTGATTATCAAATATCTTGATCGATTCTTTGTATAGAATCACCATGAAAACACTTTCTGAACAATTTAAAAAATACAGCCTTCATCTTGCTTTTGTACAGTCAGTCGTCGCTACTTTTGGCAGCCTTTTTTTCAGCGAAGTAATGCACCTTACACCGTGTACATTGTGTTGGTATCAGCGTATTCTCATGTATCCGCTCATTTGGATTACTGCGGTGGGTATTATGAAAAAAGACAAAAATAGTCCGCTCTATATTCTTCCGCTCGCGATATTCGGCTGGCTCATTGCCCTCTATCACAATCTGCTTTATTACAAACTCATTCCGGACACACTTTCACCATGTAGTCTCGGCGTATCTTGCACCACAAAATATTTTGCTTGGTTTGGATTTGTCACCATCCCATTGCTTTCATTCGTAGCATTTTCGATAATCATCGCATGTGTGCTAGCATATAAAAAGTCTTTAGCAAATAATAAATAAAACAGACAAATGGATAAAGAAACAAAAGTAATAATCGGAGTTGTCATCGCTTGCATCGTGCTTTTTGTGGGTGGAGCGATGTGGTACAACTCTGCAACCAAGCCAGTGTCCGTAGATGTGTCTCGATTAGTACATGAAAACAGCCCGCAGATACAAGCGCCAGGAGCAAGAGTGACTATTGTTGAATTTGCTGATTTTGAATGTCCTGGCTGTGCGGGAATGCATCCGGTGTTGAAAAAGATTTTGACGGACTACTCAGGTAAAGTTAATTTTGTCTATCGCACATTGCCAATACATCGAGACTCGACGCTCGCGGCCAAATTTGCGCTCGCGGCGGGGGAACAGGGTAACTATTGGCAGATGCATGACATGCTCTATGATAATCAGTCCGTCTGGGCAGGCAAAGAAAATCCTCCAAAAGATATTTTTCTCGGTTACGCAAAGGAACTCAAATTGGATTTAGTAAAACTTGAAAAAAGTATGAGCGACGGACATCTCGAGGCCCAGATCAATGCTGACAGAGACGATGCACTAAAGATCGGTGTTCGTGGTACTCCAACCCTCTTTATCAACGGCTCAATGCTCCAGGGCGTACCAAGTGACGGCGAGCTTCGTGCGAGGATTGAGGCAATACTTGTCCGGTAGTGAGTAATCTCTACTACCGGGCTTGCCCTTTAGTGAGAGAGTTTGCTACACTGACTGACAGTAAGTAGTGTCTATTATTAATATAAATCATATCGATATGGCCAAGAAAGTTTTGTGGGTAGTGGTGATAGTTTTGGTAGTTTGGGGGTTGTACAGTCTTTCAAAAAAGCCAGAGGCGACTGGTCCGATTAAGATTGGATTTATTGCACCTCTTTCTGGTGACGCGGCTGCTTATGGTGAGCCTTTGAAGAAGGGTGTTGAAATTGCTGTTTCAGAAATTAATGCAAAAGGCGGGGTAGATGGCCGATCTCTTGAAATTATTTACGAAGACGGCAAGTGTAATAACAAAGATGCAAGTACTGCAGCTCAGAAACTTATCTCTATTGATAAAGTGAAGGTAATTATCGGTATGGTTTGTAGTGGAGAACTTTTGTCTGTTGCACCTATTGCAGAAACGGCAAAAGTGATCGTGATCGGCCAAGGATCAAGTCCAGATATTACAAAGGCAGGAGATTATATCTTTAGAACATTTCCAAGCGACACTATCGTAGGAACAGCTCTGGCTGAAAACATGTCAAAGAATGGCTATGATACTGTAGCCATCGTTGCTGAAAATACAGCGTACGCACTTGCGCTTGAAAAGGACTTTGTTTCTAAAACCGATGCAGCAAAACTACAAGTTGTTGCGAGTGAGCACTATGCTCCTGATGTAAAAGATTTTCGTTCAATTTTACAGAAAATAAAGGTTACAAATCCAAAAGCATTGTTGCTTGATTCACAGACTGGAGCAAACGGTGCACGATTGGCTCAGCAAGCTCGAACACTCGGCATTAAATCTCAATTCTATACGGCGTATTTTTCTGGTCCAGAATTTGTAAAGACAGGGAAGGCAGTAGAAGGGGCGTATGTGGTTGATGCGCCAGCACTTGGTTCTGACAATCAGCGAGCCACAGATTTTTTGAAAAAGAGTCAGGCTGTTTATGGTGCTGAACCAACATACCCATTCTTTTCCGCAAATGCGTACGACCAGGTTTATCTTCTCGCATCTATTTTTGAAAAAGTGGGATCTGAGGACACTTCAAAAATTAAGCAGGAACTCTACGCCACGAAATCATTCCCAGGTATCACAGGAACATTTGGCTTCGACGAGAATGGCGATGTGACTAATATAGGTATGCGTGTGATGCAGATCAAAGATGGTACTTTGGTGGAGGTTAAATAAAATAATTTAGAAAAATACGCATATCACAAACGATAGGCCTCTTTGTTTGTTTAAATAAAAAATAGCGCGGGAGCCTCGAAGGTTCCTGCGCTATTGCTTTGGGCGCGACAACGTCTTTGTGACTGTGTAGGTTCGCTGCTTTTCCAAGAGATGATGGAAAACCGCCTCCCAATCCACCTTGTTGCTGCGTTTATGCACATCAACATAGGGAGGTCCTGATAGGAACTCAATCCTTTTGCCTAGTTTGTCGCAAAGGGCATTCAGGCCCAATACCACAATCTCCACAAACTGGTGTTCGTGGCCATCAGTATTCACAACGGCAACGGCTTTTGCACCATGATTTACAGCCATTGTTGCCACTTCGATCCCACGCATTTCACTGCTTGTGGCGGTGAGGCTGCTGTGCCGGGGTAATCGTAGTGTTGTCAGCACTATCTCAGGCTTTACTTCACGCAAAGCATCCTCGGCTTCGTTCAGGGCACCAGCCAGGATGACGGTGCCACAAAGACTTGCGAGTGTATGATTTGCAGAAGCGATCGTTTTTGGCGAGCCAACGATCAAGGCCTTTGGTTTATGCATCGTGTTTTTCTTTCTTTCCACGTTTTGTGATTCTCTGCGCCAACTTTGGCACTAAAGATGCAATTAATCAGACCTCATTATATCATATACTAGGTACAAGCGCAAATATGTTGTACGATGCATAAAACAATCTATTGTGTGCCGGAGCAGGATTGTCCATTTACCCGATAACCGTTTCAGAGTATACTAAACGGGATGGACATACTTCCGCAACTGATTTTAAACAGCATTATTGCCGGAGCGATCTACACCATGGTCGCACTTGGATTCAATCTCATCTATGGGACGGTGAAATTCTTTGATCTCGGCTACGGAGCACTCACGGCAGTTGGGGGATATGCGGTTTTTTATTTTTCTAAAATGCTTGGCTTACCGGTCTTGCTCGCCGTACTCCTCGGTGTACTTATCGCAGGTCTCGTCGGCTTTCTCGCTGAAAAGCTCGTCTATGTAAAACTTCGTCAGAAAAAAGCTTCGGGTATGGTGCTCCTCGTGGCAGCACTCGGTATCTTTACCATGATTCAAGCGATCATCGCTATCTTTTTTACTAGTCAGTTTCAAACGCTTTCAGTAAACGCAGGCGACCAGAGAGTGTTCGATATTTTTGGCGGAGTGATTACCGAAATACAGGCAATTATTTTGGTGACCGGTTTCGTGATTATGCTTGTGCTTGCATGGGTACTAAAAAAGACTCGTTTTGGTAAGGCAGTGCGAGCGATATCTGATGACGAAGAAGTTTCGAAGGTGGTGGGGATCAATACTACTAAAATTATCGGTAAAGTATTTTTTATTGGATCAGCTATTGCGGGACTCGCGGGAATCCTCGTCGGGTTTGATACTGGTATCGAGCCGACCATGGGCATGTCGCTTTTGCTCAAGGGGGTTATCGCTTCGATTATTGGGGGTATCGGGAATATTTATGGGGGAGTGCTGGGCGCCTTTTTCCTTGGCTTTATTGAAAATTTTGGTATTTGGAAAATCTCCGGCGAATGGAAAGACGCAATCGCCTTCACCGTCCTCCTCGTCTTCCTCATCTGGCGCCCAGAGGGTATATTAAAAAAGTAATTTTATGGAATACGTCATTCACCTCCTTATTCTCATAGGCATTTACGGCATCCTTGGCCTTTCGCTCAATCTCGTTGTCGGTTTTACTGGTCTGCTCTCCGTCACTCACGCCGCCTTTTATGGTATTGGTGCATATGCGACAGCAATACTTTTGACCACTTCGGGAATGAATTTTTTCCTTGCGATGTTTCTAGGCGCTATTATTTGTGGAGTTTTGAGCTTGCTCATTGGTCTCGTGTTGAGTAAATTTAAAGATGACTACTACGCGCTCGGCTCATTCGGATTCAATATCATTGTGTTCAGTATTTTTTTAAACTGGCAGAGTCTGACTCGAGGACCGCTCGGTATCCCGGGTATCGCAAGACCGAGCATTTTTGGCTATTCGCTTTCGGACAACATGCCATTTCTTATTTTGACCGCTGTAGTACTTGGGCTAGTCTATTTACTCTGTCGAGCGATTACCAATTCATCTTTTGGGCGAGTGCTGAAAGCTATTCGTGAAGATGAGCAGGCGATACAGACCTTTGGGTATAATACTATTTATTTCAAACTCACTATTTTTGTGATCGGCGCGGTGCTCGCATCTCTCGCCGGTTCTCTTTTTGCGAGTTATATTACCTTTATCGATCCATCGACTTTCACACTCAACGAGTCTATCTTTATTCTTGCCATCATCATTCTCGGGGGACTGGCAAATAATCGCGGCGCGGTGCTTGGTGCGGTCGTACTCATCTTGCTTCCCGAAGTGCTCCGTTTTGTCGGGTTTCCCTCAGATATCGCGGCCCAAATGCGCCAAGTGATCTACGGTCTCATCCTCGTCTTACTCATGCTCTACCGTCCGCAGGGATTGTTGGGAGAATATAAATTATAAATAAATAAAAACACCATGACCCCACAAAAAGGACAGCTTTATTTTTTGGCGATACTTGGTTTGATTGCGGCGGGAATTACGGTTTCAATCTTTTTACCATTTCTCGTTACGATTTCTATATCAGCCATCTGTGCGGTGATTCTTGGGCCATTGTATAGAAGACTGGAGACCATTTTCGGTGGTAATAAAACTATTTCCGCTCTTCTCACTCTGCTCATCGCAGGAGTAATCCTCATTGTTCCTGCTACATTTGTAGCCAATCAAGTTTTCACTGATTCTGTTGGGCTCTATAATCACATCAAAGATGGTGGGGTAGATGGTCTGGCGGTTATTGTGGACAAAATTGAATCACCAATACAAGCGATTTTCCCTAGTTTTTCTATCGATGTGCAAAAATATGTTTCTTTTGTCTTTACTTTCTTTTCTGATAATTTTGGCAATTTCTTCTCGAACACAGCGCACGGAGTATTCAATCTGATTCTCGGCATCATTATGCTTTTCTACTTTCTCAAGGACGGTGCAAAATTCAAAAAGGAGATTGTCCGTTTGAGTCCTTTGGCAGATCATTACGATGGAGAGATATTGGCAAAGTTGGCATTGGCGGTAAATTCTGTGGTGAGAGGCTCTCTTTTTGTGGCAATCATTCAAGGAGTCTTTGTCGGCATTGGCTTTCATTTCTTTGGGGTGCCAAATGCAACTCTATGGGCAACAATCGCTGCGGTGATCTCTCTGGTACCAGGACTCGGTACGGCACTTGTTATTGTGCCCTCAATTATCTACCTTTTCTTTACGGGGAATACTACGGGTGCCATCGGACTTTTTGTATGGGGTGTACTTGCAGTTAGTGTGATCGACAATATCCTGCTTCCGGTTTTTATTGGAAAAGGATTTCATATTCATCCGCTACTCATTCTACTTTCCGTGTTGGGAGGCATCTCTATTTTTGGTCCGTTTGGTTTCTTGCTCGGCCCACTTTTCCTCAGCCTTCTTTTTACTCTCGGAGATATTTATAAAATGATGGTTTCGGGTACATTGCCCAAAACAGAGTAGTGGGGCTAGCGATAAAATTGCCGAGAAAGATTTTAAGCGGTATTATATACTCATGTCCACCAGCCCTCGATATGAAAAAATGCTCCTCGTAACAATGGTGCTTGCTTTTGCCATCGTTGCTTTTTCCGCGATATCAAATAACAATCGAGATGTTTCGACTCTCGAGCCGGTAAAGATCGGTCTCGTCTCTGCTCTGAGCGGAGTGGGAAGCAGTATCGGCGAGGAAAATCTAAAAGCGGTACAACTTGCAATAGATGAGATCAATGCTACTGGCGGTATCGATGGTCGACCCGTTGACCTGATCGCCGAAGATGTGCCTTTTATCTCCACACAAATATCTACTAGTACCGCGGGCTACACAGAATTTGAAAAACGCTTCAAGGAACGTTTTGGTCGCTCTCCAGAAATTCCTTCCGTTCTCCGTGCCTACGAAGCGGTGTATCATATTGTGGGGGATTTGAAGAAGTAATACATATGTCTACTAAATCCGAAATCCGAATATCGAAATCCTAAACAAACTCTAAATTCAAAAGTTTTAAACATTAGGATTTTGGGTTTTGACATTATTTCGGATTTAGAAATTAGTGCTTAGGATTTTATAATAATTTATATGATTACACTCGAAACAAAAAATTTGGTAAAAAAGTTTGATGGGGTACATGCGGTGAACCATCTCTCGCTTTCTTTTGAGCAATGTAAAATCACGAGTGTGATCGGTCCCAACGGTTCCGGCAAGTCTACTTTTATAAATACTCTCACTGGTTTGCACGAGATAGACGGAGGATCTGTGTTTATTGGTAAGCACGCTGATATCACCAGCATCAAACCCCATGAGATTGGCGCCTACGGTATGACACGCACTTTTCAGGAGGTAAGACTTTTTGAACAGGTAACGGTGCTCGATAATATTTTGGTAGTACTCACGGAGCGGGGAGTGTGGGGATCGCTTTTTGAAAATCATACACAGTACCATCTCGACCAAGCCGAGGCAGTGCTCAAACGTGTTGGACTTTGGGAAAAACGAAATGAGCTTGCGACAGGACTTTCATATGGCCAGCGTAAACTTTTAGAAATCGCTCGGGCCATCTCTATGCCGGCCGAGATTTTCTTCTTCGATGAGCCGTTCGCTGGGCTATTCCCTGAAATGATCAAGGTGGTAGTGTCAGTAATGCAGGAATTACGTACAAAAGGGAAGACGGTACTCCTTGTGGAACATAATATGGATCTGATACGTCAACTTTCGGACTATGTTTTTGTGCTGGACAGTGGCAAGCTTTTGGCCGAAGGGACTCCGGATAAGGTTCTCTCGGAAAAGGCCGTGGTTGAGGCGTATTTGGGCGAATAATGATACAAAAGACAGGTAAGTCAAGGTGAGGCTTGACTTTTAGACTACAATGTGCTAGTGTTAGGGTTGGGCCTACGTGTGTAGGGCACCTTAACAATTCAGTCGGTTTAGTCAACGTCAGTCAACAAAACAACGGTAAGACACTCGGTAAACTCTGCAACTCCCGTAATCCCATGAAGACACTGATTCTCTCCCTCGCCACCCTCGTCGCGTTCATTGTCACAGGGTGCAACAAGCCCGATAACACGCCGGCGTCCTCGCAGCCCTCGGCGACCGCGTTCGATCAGTCCATGACCACGCGTGAATTCGCCTTGCAGGCTCGCTTGTCGGAAGAGCAGAAGGCTCTCCGCGAACAGACTGATTCCATGCGGCTCCGCCAGGAGCGGGAAGTGGAATCCGTTCGGGCCTACGCAGAAAAACTGCGTGAGGCGAACTTGAAGGCCGAAAAGCAGTCCAACGGGGTTAAGACCCTCGAGAAGCTTGTGGACATCAATGTCCGCCAGCAGACGCTTTTGGCGCAAATCGCGAAGCAAAAGCCGACGGTGGTGACGAATAACATCGTCTTCCACGCACCGGCCCTGCCCGCGATTACCAACATCGTCCATGTGACCGCCACTTCGGCGCCACCGACGATTGTTGTCAATCCGGCCACGGTGACAAACCACGTGCACGTCGCACCTGCGGTGATCAATCCGCAGACGATGGTGACAAACCACATCACGGTGCAACCTGCGCCAGTGAAGGTGGTCATCACCAACGTGACGACCGCGTGGGTGTCGTCGGGAACCACAACTCAAGCGGTCGTTAGCCCAAAGCCCGCGCCTGTGACAACCAACACTCCGCCAGCTCCCAAGCCGGTGAAAGTGAAGGCCACCAAGGCACCCGCGCCGGCGCCGGTCGTTGTGACCCCGCCTCCCGCAGAGGTGGACAACCGTGCTGATCCCGTCGCTGAGGCGATGAAGGTCAAGCAGGTGAGCACAATCGCCCGCACCAACACCGTCACCCTTGCAAAGGGGTTGAACGAGTGGAAGTGGAGTGCGTGGGCGGCGAAAATGCTCGACAAGAACGCCAAGGACAGCCTCGGTGGCCAGGAGATCACACGGATCTACGCCCTCAAAGTGAAGGGTGCAGATACTGGTGACCTTGCATTCGTCGAGAACGCACTCGACGTCTTCCTTGCCGAGAAGCAGGGTAAGTTGGCGGACAACACCGACTTCGTGGACAGCAACAAGTTGGAGCAACAAGCAAGGCTCCAGTTGATGTTCATCAAGTTCCTGCAAGGGGACCGGAAGTTCGCATTCATCAAAGAATACGAGCCGTTGCTCGAGTTCAAGGTGACCGCCGTCAACGGCCGACCACCTGCGAGTGCCCACGCACCGGCAACAAAGGGCAAGAAGAAGTAGCCCGAGGTTCAAATCCTCTCACGAGTACGTCAGCGCATTTGATGCGAGCGTACTTTTTTATTTTCTAAATTCTAATTGATGCTACTACCTTGTATTAATCTCAGTGCGAGGAGTATAATGGCTATATAAAAATAACCATTATTAATTATGAACAAAACAGCAAAGATTGTCCTTGCAGTGGTCCTTGTTATTCTAGTAATTTGGGGATTTGTCTCAGTACAGAATAATAATAGTACTGAACCAATCAAAATAGGCGTACCAACTATTCTTTCGGGGGATTTTGCAGTGGCAGGGGAAAACATTGTAAATGCCGTTAAAATTGCTATTGAAGATGTAAACATCCAAGGTGGTGTAAATGGTAGGCAACTGCTCATGGTTCCCGAAGACTCAAAATGTGACAGTAAGGGTGGACTTTCCGCGGTTTCAAAGTTAGTTAATGTGGATGGTGTTCGCTATATGATTGGGGGTATGTGTAGTAACGGAACACTTGCCGCCGCGCCACTTGCAAACGAGAAACATGCTCTCATCATGACCCCAGTGACTGGTGGAAAAAACGTGGATGAAGCAGGTGAATATATTTTTCGTATTGCAAACTCTGACATCTTGGCTGGGCGTGATATCGCTCAGGCGATGCTCAAAAAAGGATACACGAGAGTTGGGGTTATCTCTGCGATTACAGAGTATACGCTAGATATAAAAAATACGTTTGAACAGGTTATGAAAAGCGCAGGGGCAACAGTCGTTATTTCTGAAGAGTTTCAACCTGGTACCAATGATTACCGTACTTTAATTGGTAAAATAAAAAATGCAAAGCCGCAAGCAATACTTGTGTTGTCTCAACTTGGCACAGATGCAGCTAAATTTATAAAGCAGTCTCGCGAGCTAGGACTGCAAGTACCTCTTTTTACGGACTTTACTTTGATTGTAAATGATAATGCAAAGAAAATTGCTGGTTCATATGAGGGTATCTATTTTGCGGACCCAGCCTATGGAAGTGATACGATGGCGCAGGTATTTTTTGACAGATATGAGGAGGTTTATAAAATAAAATCTGCGATACCATTCCACGCAGCTTCAAGTTATGATGCAGTTATGATGTATGTGGATGCTTTGCGAGCAGTAGGAGATGATAGTGTAGAAGTAAAAGATTGGCTTCTGGCAAATGTTAAAAATCGGAAAGGTCTCATGGGTACTTTTTCTCTAGACAGTACCGGCAACTCTGATCTGGGTTTCGTGATCAAGCAAGTTAAAGGCGACCAATTTATAGAAGTAAAATAACATGTCTAATATTTCAAAAACAATCTTTTTTACTCTTGTGGTTGTGATCTTGGTAATTGCAGGATTTAAATTATCCAATAAAACTCAAAATGAGGAACC
The DNA here is from genome assembly GCA_004298345.1 of Patescibacteria group bacterium. Classification (GTDB taxonomy): domain Bacteria; phylum Patescibacteriota; class Minisyncoccia; order Phycocordibacterales; family PALSA-1337; genus SCTV01. The sequence goes on along the minus strand of SCTV01000068.1, from coordinate 526 downwards.
AATTATTATCGGCGCAATTCTCCCGCAGACTGGAATCGCCGCCATTGTTGGGGAGACAGAACGACAAGGCATAGAGCTCGCGGTTAAAGAAATAAATGATGAGGGAGGTGTTGATGGAAGGATGTTTCGAGTGGCTTTTGAAGATGATCGTACTGATCCAAAAGAAACAGTCACCGCTATTCGTAAGCTAACCAGTACACAAGATGTATCCGCAATCATTGGAGGTACGTGGGATTTTCTTGCAAATGCAGCGATCCCTGTCGCAGAAGCAGAACAAGTTGTTCTTATTAGCCCCTCAGCGCTTCCCGATACTCTTGAGAAGGAAAGCCCGTATTATTTTGTAACCCATTCACCCGTATCAAGTGTTGAATCGGCTGTGAAGAGATGGTTGATTAGTAATAATACAAAGAGGGTAGTCTTAATGTCGGTTAACAATCTTTGGGGCCAGGCACACCTGAAGACCTTTCGTAAGGCCACAGAGGGTCAGGGTATCACTATTCTGAAAGAGATTGTGGTTCCGCAGTTT
>SCTV01000067.1 GCA_004298345.1 Patescibacteria group bacterium | reverse complement strand
GGTACACCCTTGGTCAGCAAAAGTCAAGGAAATGGCCTTGACTGCCCAAAATGCCCAAAAAATATAGGGCATGGACAGAACTGGAGACGGTTTAAGTCGAGAGATATTACGGATTTAAAAAGTCCCTTACGACTCTTTATTTATGCGATTTTTAGGCTCTAAATAGTCTAAAAACATCTGTTTTAGGACAGCTTTATAAGACCGTGAAATGAACGGCAAAAACAGGGTTTAGAACGCAAAAAACTGATAAAAAGTGACCATACTACCCTTTTTACCAAAAACCTCCGAAATAACAAACCCCGACAGACAGTTTAGGACACCAGTAATGAATACCTACTCCAACGTCTTTCGCCTTCTTTCTTAAGGACACCAGAAGCTACGAGACTCAGTAACTCTCTTTGAATGGTTTTCTCACTGCAGTCTTTTATTGAACTTGAAACGTCTTTTACAGTCAATGATTGTTTATCCTTTAATAGCCTTAGTATGGTTTCTTTTCTTGAATTTTTTTGTTCTTGTTTTAGGTGAGCTGGATCAGGTTGTCCTTTATTTGATTTATCAGAATAATTATCTAGGACATTAGCCTTTTTTAACTGTCCTATATAATGTCCTTTATGGGCAAATGGTGACAGTTTTGTATTCCCCGCTTCTCTTCCATGTCTCATATCATTGCGAGAAAGTTTATATTCTTTTTGTAGCTCAAAAAAGTGCGGATCAAGTGGTCCACTAATCTCCTGAACCCCTTCTAATTTTTCTTCAAGAGAAATAATGAATGACATAAATTCCTCTTTCAGAACAACGTGGTTCATCTGGCTTATCAGATTGCCGTACAAGGCAATCTCGAGTAGAGAAAGTATGGCGAGAGAACTACCATGTAATGCGGTGATGATTGTGCGTTCAAAAGAAGCAGAAAAAATAGTTTCATCAACCGAAAGAGAGACGAGTCTTTGCGCATGTTTTCTCAGCTCCCATTTTAGGGGCTCACTGTCCGATAAGAGATTGGTCACCAAGTAAATACCGGCAGAAAGTCTACTTGTCTTTTTGTATACAAAAAGACAAAATCTATTGTCTCTAAAGATAGATATGTCTTTTATGTCTTTTTTTATTGAGATACCTTCATTTTTACCTTGTATTGTATTCATATTATAGATAATTAAAATTCTTTCTGGAGTATAAAAGACATTATATATTTCTCTACTCTGACCAGAGGATGCTGGTGTTTTTATTTATTGTCTTTTATAACAAATCTCTGAGGCCCTGCTTTATGTCCATGATATATCGGACATTCATAAAAAGCAAGCCCCGTAGTAGATTTTGGCATTGCAGTATATGTCTTAATATTGAAGAAAGTTCAATGCCAAAATTCACTACGGGGCTTGCTTCTTGGGTAGAGGCAAGATTCATGAATAATTCAAAGTCCTCCCAAATACGCTTCGAGCGGATTTGAATTATCTTTCGTTCATAAATCTAAATTCTTATACCTCCCCAGAACACTTCGTAAATCAACCTCTCTGCGTTATACTATAGAGACAAATACAAATCATATGGGTACGAAAAAAAATAAAGCTGATAGTGGTAGTAGTATTAATATTTTTAAAAGTTTAAAGGACGAAACATTACAAGGAATTTTTGCCATAATCTTTTTTGTTATCGCAATTCTCTGTATGTTAGCGGCGTTTGAAAAGGCGGGGTTCGTGGGAAATTATGCATACCGCATACTCTCAAAATTATTCGGTCTCGGTTACTATCTCTTCCCCGCCCTCTTTACTATGCTCGGTATCTCTTTTTTTGAGAGTCTGGAAAGAAAATTTGATCTACTCCGTGTCGTCGGTTCGATTCTTTTTTTCATTTCAGGTCTCGGGCTGATCGACCTCGCTAGCACAGGAAAAGGTGGCTCGGTCGGATATTATATTTCTTCTCCATTAGTAAGCCTTTTTGAAAAACCAGCGAGTGTGATTTTCCTTATCGCCCTACTTGCCATCTCAATCCTCATTACCCTAGATACTCGTATCAAACTTGAATATCTCTTTTTCTGGAGAAAATGGTTCTCGAGAAAAAATGATGACAAAAAATCTCGCGTGAAAAATACAGGCGATGACGATGATGAAGAAAAAGAGTTTGAGCCGGTAACCGAAGCCAAAATAATCCTACCAAAAGAGGAGCCGGTGACAGCACAAAAAAAAGAAGACAAAAAACCTACCCGAGCAAAAGAGCTTCTCTCCCTCGGCAAAGAAGAGAGCGACTTTTCTATCGGCTCGCGACTTTCGTACGCCAACACCGTGTTCACTCCCCCACCACTTTCTCTACTTGAAAGAGATAAAGGTAAACCAGAAGTGGGCGACATCAAAGCCAACGCAAACATCATAAAGCGCACCCTAATGAACTTTGGCATCGACGTTGAGATGGACGAAATCTCCATCGGCCCCTCAGTGACTCGCTACGCACTCAAGCCAGCCGAAGGAGTCAAGCTCTCAAAAATTGTCGGCCTCAACAATGACCTCGCCCTAGCCCTCGCCGCTCACCCTATCCGCATCGAGGCACCGATTCCCGGCAAATCACTCGTCGGTATCGAAATACCAAATAGTACCAAGACCACCGTCGGCCTCGGTACCTTGCTTGCGGGAGAGGAGTACCAGCAATCAGAAAAACCTCTCCTCATTTCCCTCGGCAAAGGCATCTCCGGCAAATCTCACTTTGCTAACCTCGCTAAAATGCCCCATCTCCTCATTGCAGGTGCCACAGGCTCTGGTAAATCCGTCACCATCCACTCAATCATCACCTCTCTCCTTTTTAGAAATTCTCCAGACAACCTCAAGTTCATCATGATCGACCCAAAGCGCGTCGAGCTCACTCTTTATAATAAAATCCCTCATCTCCTCACCCCAGTCATCACCGACGCCAAAAAAGCCATCCTCGCGCTTAAATGGGCTGCCAAAGAAATGGACCGACGCTATGATATCCTCGAATCACATTCAGTACGAGACGTCGAATCTTACCACAAAAACGTCCTCACCCCTGCCCTAAAAAAGCTTGCTGACAATCCACCCAAAACTCCCCCAGCCCCTGGAGAAATACCCGAGACCATGCCATATATAGTAGTAGTGATCGATGAGCTTGCAGATATTATGCAAACCTATCCACGAGAGCTCGAGAGTGCTATCGTCCGCCTCGCCCAGATGTCCCGAGCTATCGGTATCCACCTCATGCTTTCTACTCAACGACCATCAGTCAACGTCATCACCGGTCTTATCAAAGCCAACGTACCTTCGCGAGTAGCACTCCAAGTATCTTCTCAAATAGACTCGCGCACCATTCTCGATACCGGTGGAGCCGAAAAGCTTCTCGGTGCCGGAGACATGCTCTACCTCGGTGGAGAAATGTCCAAGCCTCAACGTATTCAGTCTTCATATATTTCAGAGGTCGAGCTAAAACGTGTGGTAAAGTACCTCGCTGACACCTACCAAGACGCGATTCCTCACGAGATCAACCTCGCTACCGCAGAAAATGATAAAAATGTTCTTTTCGACAGCAGTTTTGGAGATGAAAGTCTCGAAGAAGATGACGATATGTACGAGGATGCCAAACAAGCCGTACTCGAAGCAGGCAAAGCCTCGACCTCCTACATTCAGCGTAAGCTCCGTGTCGGCTACTCAAGGGCAGCTCGTCTCATAGACATGCTTGAGGAGCGCGGAGTGATCGGTCCCGGCGACGGAGCCAAACCTCGAGAAGTATTGCAAGGCGGCACTGATTCCTCCTCCCCCGTCCACCCACCCGAAAGCGAGGCTGTTGCACCGGAGGATACTTTTTCAAAGTAGTTTTGATTTTGAAAATTCGTCGAAGGCACATGTTTATAAGAGGCTTCGGAGACGGGCAGTCGAGACTTGAGAAATTTTTCACCAGAAAAATATTCGTACTCTTATAAACATACGCCGAGAAAGAATTTTCAAAATCAAACCACATAAAAAATCCCCATGGAACGCCGAGCGACAAAATTTATTCTCCAATGGTTCATCATCGCTCTCGCAGTCATCGTGATCGCGACCTACGGTTTTTTTGCTTCTCGCGATCTCATCATGGGTCCGCAGATTATCCTAGAGTCCCCCGAAAATGGCTCTGTAGTAGAAAATCCGCTCGTGAGAATCCAAGGCACCACCAAGAATATCAACTCCATCAGCCTAAACGACCGTCCCATCTTCATCGACCAGTCGGGGCGATTTACCGAGGAATTGCTCCTTGCCCCCGGCTATACTATACTTACCTTACGAGCAAAGGATCGGTTTGGCCGAGAGACAGTCAAACGGCTTGAGCTGGTACGAAAAGAAAACGCCATTACTAACTAACAGACACACAAATCATATGCAGAAGAAAAAGGAAGCAAAGGAGCCAAAGGTGACCAGCGCCAATATCGACGATACCCTCGACGCGATACGAAGTAAGTTTGGAGATGACTCTATTATGATGCTTGGCGCCAAGCCAAAAGTAGACGTCAATGCTATCCCGACCGGATCTATCGGTCTCGATGCCGCACTCGGTGTCGGAGGTATGCCTCGTGGAAGAATCGTGGAAATTTTTGGCCCAGAATCATCTGGCAAGACTACCCTCTCCCTCCACATTGTCGCTGAAGCACAAAAAATGGGCGGTATCTGTGCCTTCATTGATGCTGAACATGCTATGGATCCCGACTATGCTGGGCGCCTCGGAGTCAAGATCAATCAGCTACTCATTTCTCAGCCAGACAACGGCGAACAAGCCCTCGAAATTGTCGAGAGTCTTGTACGTTCAGGCAAAATGGATGTAATCGTCATCGACTCAGTCGCCGCTCTCACCCCAAAAGATGAAATCGAAGGTGACATGGGTGCGCATCATGTTGGTAAACAGGCCCGCCTCATGTCTCAGGCTCTCCGCAAGCTCACCGCGATCGTGGCAAAGAGCAAAACACTTGTTATTTTCATAAACCAAATTCGTATGCAGATCGGTGTTATGTTTGGTAATCCAGAGACCACCCCGGGAGGCAAGGCGCTCAAGTTTTACACCTCAGTCCGACTCGACATCAGACGTATCGCTCAGATCAAAAAGGGTGAAGAGATCATGGGAGGCCGTATCCGAGTAAAGGTGGTAAAAAATAAGGTGGCTGCCCCATTCAAACAGACCGAGTTTGATCTCATGTACAACGAAGGTATCTCTCGCGAAGGTGAGATCATCGCTCTCGGTGAAAAAATGGAGCTCGTTACGAAGACCGGCAATAGCTACAGCTACGGTGATGTAAAGCTTGGCCGAGGCTATGATGCTACCCGACAGTTTTTGAAGGAAAATAAAGAAGTAGCTGAGGAAATCCTAAGCAAAATCAGAGAAAACCTCAAAGACGGTGGTTTACCTATTCCCGGCGCTTCTGAGGAATAAAACACACCCAAATTAAACGGCTAAACGTCACGTTTAGCCGTTTAACGTGCTTATGTAGAGCCGTTTTCATTTTTTGGCTATTTTGCGGTTTTTGATTTTTTTGAGAGTTTTAGAAAGCTAAAATCCCCCGCGGCGAGTACGCCGCGGGGGATTTTATTGGACTTTTTTCCCTTCCTCCTATAGAATGAGGCTTCATTAATAGATATTCCAAAGAAACCCCCATGGCAATGCTCGATTATAGTGAAGTAGTAGAGAAGAAATACATCGTTTTTGAAGGTGCTCCCTACGAAGTCATCTCGTCTCATGTTTTCCGCAAACAACAGCGAAAGCCGGTCAACGCAACCAAGATTAAAAATCTTCTCACCGGTAAGCTTACCGAGCACTCGTTCCATGTATCAGAAAAAATAGAAGAAGCTGAAATAGATACTCGACAGGTAAAATTCCTCTACAAAAATCGTGGCGAATATTGGTTCTGTGAAGAAAAAGATGCGAGTAAGCGCTTTTCAGTGACCGAGGAGGTAGCTGGCCCTCGAGCCAAGTTTCTCAAAGCCAATAGTGTTATTGACCTCATGACATTTGAAGAAAAGATTATCGGCTTCAAGTTCCCCATCTCAGTCGAGCTCAAAGTAACCGAAGCGGTAGATGCGGTCAAAGGCAATACTATCTCTGGTGGCAACAAACGTGTAACCCTCGAAACTGGTGCTGAGATAAACGTGCCGATGTTTGTAAATCAGGGTGATGTGATTAAGATAAATACGGAAACAGAAGAGTACAGCGAACGTGTCAATAAATAAAGGGGTAGATAATAGATAATAATCGTTAGATATTAGACAAACAAAAAAACCGCCGAGTGGCGTTTTTTTACTATTTCTGTTCCCTTAAATTTATTTGTTATTTTTTATACTTATCCCCACATAGACATACATTAATTATACGCACATGCGTATAATTAATGTATGTCTACTATAAAACAAATCGAGCAAGAAGTAACGTGGCGGTTAAGGAAAGGTCAATTGCAAGAAATTATTTTGAACAGTGTCAAAATTGCAGGATTTTTAAGCATTGCCCTGCTTGCCCCAAACGCCTTATCTACATTCAAAAAATTAGGTATCACAGCAAATCCTCGACAAAAGGAAATAATAGCCAACACGAGAAAAAGTCTGGTTCGAGATGGTTTACTTATATATACTGACGGCAAACTCACTCTTACCGAAAAAGGCAGAAATAAGTTAGAAAAAATCACCCAACAAAACAACATCATTCAAAAACCAAAAAAATGGGACGGTAAGTGGCGAGTGCTCATTTTTGACATTCCAAACAAGCGCAAAGGTCTTCGCGATAAAGTAAGGCACTCCCTAATTGATGTTGGTTTTTGCAAAATCCAACAAAGTGTATGGGTCTACCCGTATCCATGTGATGATTTTATCACCCTCCTCAAAGCTGATTTTAAGGTAGGCAAAGATCTACTTTATATGGTTGTTGAATCTATTGAATACGACCAGACACTTCGATCGTGTTTCAATCTCACAAAAAAGTAGGGCCACTATTCTTGTTTTACGCGACTGCACTCCCCCATACACACAGAGTAATTTCCCACATACATCAATTGTACGCACATGCGTACAATTGATGTATGTGGGATGATATGAAACAGTACATTACCAAAGTAAAAAGCGCCGAAAGGCGCTTTTTACTTTATCTTCTAATGTCTAACTACTAACATCTAGCTACTATTGTCTAGTTTTTACCTGGCTATGAAAGGGATTAGTCCCATAAACCTAGCCCTCTTCACTGCCTCAGAAAGCTGTCGCTGACTTTTTGCACTCACTCCAGTCTTCTTTCGAGCGAGCATTCGAGCATGAGGATTCAAGAACTTCTTTATGATGTCCGTGTCCTTGTAGTCGATATGTTTGATATTGTTTTTAGAAAAATAGCACTGTTTCATAAAAGTAATGTTGATTTAGTTAAAATGGAATATCGTCGGGGTTGATCTCTTCTTCGGGATACGCTATCGCGTCTATCGGCGGAGCTTTCTGTTCATCTGCTGTTGGAGCTCCCTTGCTACTTGCACCCGCCTGTGGAGCAAAGCCACTTCCCGTGCCTCCTGCCCCGCCCTTTGGACCAAACTGCACTCGGTCGGCGACAATCTCAGTACGGTATTTCTTTACTCCTGATGCATCATCCCAGCTTCGTGTCTGCATTCGTCCTTCTACCATCGCAGTCTGACCTTTTTTCAAATACTGTCCTGCGGTCTCTGCTTGTCGTCCAAACACTACGATATTGTGATAGTCTGCACTCTCCTGCTTAGCACCATTCTTATCTTTCCACACTCGATTGGTCGCTACTGAAAATGTGGTCACCTTGATACCAGAAGGAAGAGATTTGACCTCTGGGTCTCTAGTCAAGTTTCCGATAACGATAGCGCGGTTTAGATACATAGTTGATAATAATTATGCTTTTACTAATTCATCGATAGTTTTGTCTAGATCAGCATCACTCACTACCGTTTTTTCCGGCTTGGTTGTTTCTGTCTTTACCTCTTCTTTTGGAGCAAGGGCTTCCTTTTCAGCAGCGAGAAGCTTGGCACCGACGAGAGTATTTTCTCGAACAGTTTTGATGAGAAGGAATCGGAGTACGTTGTCTTGAGCATCTAGAAAAGTCTTGAGTGCATTTATGTTATCAGGAGACATTTCAAACTTAAACCAGCCAAAGTAGGCCTCATCGCACTTGTGTTGGGTAGCCCCAACTTTTTTTGCCATGGTGTAGGCGAGCTCGATTTTTACAGGAGATTCACTGGCGATCATTACTCCACCATTTTTTGAAACGATTGCAGACAGGATTGCAGAGACCTCGAGAGGTAGCTTTTCCTCTGGTACAGACGGCATAATATGGTAGCCGACTTCGTATATTTCTGTTTCTTTTGCAGTATTCTCTTTGTTTTGCATAGGGTACAGCCTAACACAGGGGGTTACTAATTGCAAGGCTAGATACCAAAAACTCGCCTTACATTCTCGAGAAGCTGGGTGCGAACTTTTTCAGGATCCTCGCTACGGATTTCAGCTAGCTTTTTGACCACCTCTACTACATATGCTGGCTCGTTTCTCTTACCTCGATAGGGCGCAGGGGCCACAAAGGGAGCATCTGTTTCTGATAAAATACTTTCGAGAGGTATCGAGCGGATTACCTCATCATAATTCCGGGCAAAGGTAACCACTCCAGTAAAAGATACGGTAAAGCCGAGCTCGATAAACTCGCGAGCAGTCGCTACATCGCCAGCAAAAAAGTGTACGTTTCCTCGGATCTTGTCCCCCACCTGTTTTTTGTATGGGATAAGAATATCGAGCACTTCTCGGTAGGCATCTCGGCAATGAAGCATCAGTGGCTTATCTGTCTCTATCGCGAGCTCTATTTGTTGTATAAAAAGTTTTTTCTGCTGCGCTTTTATTTCCTCGACTTTTCCTGAGTTTCCTTCCAGTCGGAAAAAGTCGAGCCCGCATTCCCCTATCGCCACTACTTTTGGATTTTGGACGAGCTTCCTGTATGCTTCGACGTCAAAAACCTCTGTCAAATTATCTTTTGGATGCAAACCAACGCAGGCGTAGATATTTTCATTTCTCTCAGCCATCTCAACCGCTTGCAGAGAGGTCTCATAGTCCACTCCCACGACAATAGTCGCTACCCCAGCTTCTTTCATCCGCATAAGCACCGCCTCTCTATCAGAATCGTACTCCGACATTTGAAGATGGGAATGTATGTCAACATATTTAAAATTCATATTGAAATAGTAGCATAAAAAAATAAAAAACAGCGACCCAATGAGCCACTGTTACGCATCTGAAGAAATCGGCTGTTCAGGCCAAAGATCTCCATAGCTGGAAGCTACCGAAATGACGTTCGGAGAGAAGGCACCAGAAAAAGTCGACTGCTTTTCTCGTCTCCAACACACCATTTTCGATGGATTCGAAAACAAGAGGTATCTCCTCCACCTTCACAAGAGCATCCTTTGCCAACTGGGCATGGTGCTCGTCATGATCAGCATGGGAGGCAATATGCCAAAGGGGATCACCCTCTACATACTTACCATTTGGTCTCTTGAACTCTGGAAAAGCCGTCTCGAAGGCATGGAGGAGGATGTGATAATCGCCCTGCATGTGATCCATAGAGATCCGATTCTCATAATACCAGAGGGCGACAAGCGCCTCCACTGGACCAAGCTCAATAATCCACCTCATTCTATTGACCAGAAACCGCGCGGCCGGATCAAGCTCACCCATATTTTCATACGTTCCCAACTTCGCTTTCCAGGTGACGTAATCAATACCAAGTGCGGTGAGAAAAACCTCACGTCCTTCACGGTGCGGTCCGCCATATTCGGCCATCTGTCCGAGTTCTTCGGCAAGATTGACCGTCGCTGCCTCGCAGAGCGCAGTGCTTGTGCCAGTATCAATCAACGGCCAGCGTTGGGGACGGCGATGTTGTCTGCAATTTACCACTTCAACAATCCTTCGCAACATGTCTTCGAAGAAGTGGGCTGCTTGGTAGCGGACGGAGATGATCTGCGTGAGTTGTTCACGATTCACCTCGCCTTGTTTCATGCGGAATAGAACCTCAGGGATCCTATCGTTCCGTTCGTAACGGTCAACGTCGAATTGAAATGCCTTTGCAAGCATTTTTTCGACGGAGTATTTCGATGTGTTCATAGGTTTTCAAAGAGGCAGTTCGTAAAATATATTATCACGGTTAGTCGCTAGTTGTCAAATAACTAAGGTCTGATCCTTAGTTTGACCGTTTACACATCTAATCTAAGCCTTCCTCTCAAAAAGAGGCTTCTCTGGAGTTTTCTTTAAGGCCACTAAAGACATAATCGTAGCCGAAGTTTCTGGCATAAATGGTGCGAGTGCCTCCCCTACTGCGTGCAATTCCTGTGCAAGGTAAACGATATCCGCCTGTGCTTTTTTAATATCAGTTTTGATAGTTTTAAAAGGCTGACTAGTCTGGATAAATGCATCGAGCTCCCCTATTTTTGCAAACACAACATCAATCGCTTTATTTATTTCAAATCGATCGAGATGTGCTGAATATTCTTTAACCAATTTATTTTCACTCTTCGTTATTGTGTACGATATATCGTACGAAACCACCATTTTCATCACTCGAGAGACCAAATTGCCGATGCCGTTGGCGAGGTTGGCATTGTAGGCATCCTTGTATGACTCGGGAGTGATTTCGCTGTCTTCAAAAGTCGAAAGATGTCGGGCAATAAAATATCGAAATGCATCTTTGCCATATTCAGCGATGAGCGCCTGTGGGTCAATAATATTCCCCAGCGTTTTTGACATTTTTCTTCCACCAGAGAGGATCATACCGTGCACGAGAATATTTTTTGGAAGTGGAAGACCGGCGGACATAAGCATAGCTGGCCAAAATGCCGCGTGGAAACGCAAAATGTCTTTGCCGATAACATGCACGTCTACTGGCCAGTAGATGAGAAAAGTTTTATCGTCTCGTCCATAGCCGATAGCAGAAATATAATTTACGAGCGCGTCACACCATACATACATGGTCTGAGTTGGATCATTTGGTACCGGTATTGCCCACGAGTTTTTATTTGCCGGCCTGGAAAAGCTCACGTCCTCGAGCCCTCGGTCGAGAAGTGCGAGAATCTCTGCCTTGCGGGAATCAGGCATCACTGTAAGCTCGCCTGACACAATTTTCTCTTTTACTCTGTCTGTATATTTTGAAAGTTTAAAAAAGTAATTTTCTTCTTCGAGAAG
>SCTV01000090.1 GCA_004298345.1 Patescibacteria group bacterium | reverse complement strand
TAAGGTCTTTAAGTTCGAGGGTTATTGATTTTGCTATTGCTGTTGGTTTTGCCACTGGCATCTTTTTTTTAGATTTGTGTCCGAACATCAACAACACCAAGATGATGTGGACTTGGGATGGTTCTTCAGAAACATGCCAAACATGTTCGGACACAAATCTAAAAAAAAGATGCCAGTGGCAAAACCAACAGCAATAGCAAAATCAATAACCCTCGAACTTAAAGACCTTATTCTTGGAAAAAAAGTTGAGATTGACATAGACTGTGACGCTGCGTGTTTGCAGTGCCTTGGTGTTGGTAAGGTATTTGTTGCCACGGAGCCATGTAGTAGCTGTGGTGGTACAGGTATGTTCACAAGAAATGAACCTGGAATACAAATGAGAATGACATGTGCTCAGTGCCAAGGTTCCGGGAAAGGTCAAAACCCGTGTGAACCATGTAGCGGCAATGGTACCAGGAAAGTTAAACAACCATTGAAGATAAACATACCACCTGGATTCCCACTGGGGAGTCAACTCAGACAGCAAATAGATCCAGGTCTGGTGTTGTTGGTAAACGTTGATACAGTGTTACCCCCGGATACCGAAATATACGAAGAAGGTAGAGTTGTAAGAACAATCAGACTGACATACCCACAACTAATACTCGGTACAACCATAACAACACCACTGCTTGAAGGTGGAACCACTAACATCAAAATACCACCCAGGATAGACTTGGGACAACTTATTCGACTTAAAGGCAAAGGTCTTGTGAAGTCACCAATGGGATCAATCAAAGATCGAACAGATCTGTTTCTGCTAATAGAACTAATGTCTGTTGACTTGACCACTACAACACCAACATTAAACAACGAATTCATCGACAAAGAGACAGTGCTGTTAGAACAACTGGATGCTTTATACAACTCTGTCATAACTCAGCCATCATCCACTTAACACAATGTCCCCAATAAACCCTTCAACTACACTGTCTGACAGACCAACACCCACTCCAGCCTTTAACAACAAAGACAGAGTTGTGTTCACGTTGTCAGACGAATGTATTGCAGTGCTATCAAGACTTCTTCAAATAGCATTGTTAACAAACACCAACGTTGTTGACCACATGAGACAACTAAAGGTCGAAGAATCCTCAGAACAACTGGGAACTTTGGTACCAACACCCGAGTATAACGCATGGTTCGATTCAATGATACAAAAAATGCTGCAACAAGCAGAAGCCGTTCAACACTCTGCTCCTAAAGCATCTTCCATACTACAATGAACAAACAACAACTGTTAACAACCCTGGAGTTGGAAGATCCTTTCAAAACGTTCCGACCAAAACCAGACCCAACATTCTTTGGTTGGAATGGAGACACACCGATTTTCGGTAACTTGATTAATGAAATAAAACCAAAGTTGGTTGTGGAAGTTGGAAGCTGGATGGGACAGAGTTCCATCAACATGGCAAGCAACATCAAAGCTCAAGGTTTATCTAATGACTCATGCCTTTTATGCTTTGATACATGGCTAGGTTCCAAAGAACACTGGGCCGACAAGAACCTCAGAAAACACCTTCATCTTAGAAACGGTTACCCAACCTTCTTTGAAGACTTCATGACAAACGTACTGAACAACGACGTTGAAGATGTTCTTATGCCAATACCTTTGACATCAGTATCTGGTGCAGAACTTTTAAAAGAATATGGCATTAAAGCCGACTTGATCTATGTTGATGGATCTCACGAGTTCAGAGATGTGTATAACGATCTAGAAGCGTTCTGGCAAGTGTTGTCTCCAGGTGCGATTTTGTTCGGAGATGATTGGGATTGGAGCGGTGTGCGAGGTGCTGTGCTCGCATTCTGTGCTGAAATAGGCTGTCCTGTGGCACCACAAGGGATTAATTGGATCTTGAGAAAAAGATTCTAAGAAGAACGCCCCCTGAAGTCCCAGTTGATAACATAGGACGAAGTGCTGTTCAACTACAACAATTTTTGGAGGTAACACTGTCGATCATATATTGGTGTTGTTTCAAACAATAAACCAACTGGTAAGACCAACACCTGGAACTATCTATCACATTCCAGAACTCTTCTGAGTTCTAGGATATCCAAGTATGTTGGAAGGACTGGGAGAAGGTACTCCACTGATGGATTCATCATGGTAATACCATACCCAACCGGGGAACACAACACAGGTCTATCTCTGTGTCCACGTTCCAATGGAAACCTACACACATGTCCCATACCGAGCCAATGACCAAGTTCGTGCATAAACGTGTTTTGTATTTGAAACGTGTTCATTAGTCTGGATGTATCAATGTATATTTTGTTTGTAGCAGTTGGGTAGTATCCTATGACTGAATCATTGGGTTGGTTGTTCCGCCACCATGAAACAAACAAATGTTCTTCACCTTCTCTGAACACCGTAACAGGCTGCAAGCCTAAAACACTGATCCAATCATACGTCTGTTGCATGGTCATCGTTTCATGAAACGTGAACCTTCGATCAAACCTTATTCTCAACAGTCCTTGGTGTGTATGATTCAGTGGGACAAATGTATGGCATGTGTTGCTTAGTATTGTGGTTGGAGCCCTCAACCTTGTAGGGTGCTGAACCACACAACAACCAGAATAACCCGAATACACAACTATGAGTGCAGAGAACATCCAACGAAAGATCGTTGATGCTCTGCCCCGTTGTTGCCTCATAAGTTTAACTATAACAAAAGTTAAACGAACGATTCAACATAATCGAACTGTTATAAACCAGTTAGAATTTGATTACCAGCAGCGACCATCCCTGTCATCTTCCCAACCAGTTCTCTGGACTCGAACTGAGTTTCATCAAATGGTATTATGAGAGCAACAACTTGTTGCTGGGGACTCCATTCAGAAAAAATGTCGAATGATTGAGGATCTAAACCAAAAATTCGTTCCGCAGCTACGTTCATCTGGTTTAATAACAGGTTTTCCTTGACTCCCGGGGCGTTAAGATGGGTTTTCAAACCAAACGTCAATGTTAAATGAAACTGGAAACCGCTTCCATACGAGTACAAAGCTCCAAATAGTTTTTTTGGGTGAACGTCTCGTCACCGTCTAATCACCAGTTTCAGTCAACAAATCATAGAAATTATTAAGAAAGTATAAATCCTCTTCTTCTTCATATAAGAGTCTCTCTAGTAATTGTTTCACGAACTTAATTATGTCAATGATCTACAGTCTGCAAAGCTGGCTGGAATCTTCTTGGATATAGCCTCTACACACAGGTCTTGGAAACGAAGCTGGTATGTACGTTGCAGTTAACAGGTTGGTTCTAAACCTTGGATCGGCAGTTGATGACATCAACGGAACTGGAACACATTGAGTGTTGCATCTAGAATCTGTAAACGACTCAGCAGAACCATCTGTTCTTATAGCAGAACACCCGAATCTAATGGCACAGGCAGCAGAACACCAAACAAACTCTGCTCTCAATGCTTCACCAATAATAGGACCAACCCTGTCCCTACAATCAAACTCCAGATTAGAAACAGACAAGGTTGGGAATGCGAACAACGCTGGAGAGAAACACAGCCTTGCTTCTCTAGAACCATAGTCGCAGTATCCATCAACTCTGGTAGTTCCAGTGAATGGCAATCCACACCACCAGTTGTTAGTAAGACAACTTAAAGGAACTTGCCATCTACAGTAACAAACATAAGCGTTGTGTGTCGCATAGATTCTTGGTGATGCAACAGAATCCTCTATCGTTCCTGAATCTGGAACGATATCTCGACCTTCAGTAAGAAACGGATTTGGATTTCCAGACTCTACACAGTTCACTGAAACAACAACCCCCAGCAATCCCAACAACGATAACCGCCAACTGTAGTTCATAAACCTAGAGTTGCTCGGAATGTTAAGCGTTGTTTAATGCAGCACGTTGCTGTGTTAATTCGAAACTAAAACTTTGTCGTGCTTCAAACTTCAGACAACTCTTGACTCGCAGCGATAGCTTGTTTTATTACTTTTATAAAACCCTGTGGATCTTCTAGTGATAGACTATACAGCACGGTCCCTGTGGGTATTATGTGCGGATTTGAAAGTCCTCCACGAGCACCTTTTGCAGACATTTTTAAACCGAGATTATAGTTGTTAAACCTATCGACCTCAGATTCGGGGATTGTTTTTTCTAACACGACATAAAACCGAGGATAGATTTGATCTTCGATTCCTGGCAAAATGACACGAACTTGTACTCTTATACCATGTTCACGGTTTTTCATTTCTGAATACCCAGCATCGTTATACGACACAACATTCCAACCAGGCATAGAAGCAAACTCATTTTCTATCGTTTCATGAAACCTTTCAACTAGGTCTCGTATTTCGTTTGATGGTAGATGTGCGGAGGGGGTCAAAAATTATTTCCATCAAGGACGACCAACGACTACGTGCTGTTGTTATAGCTGTTCCCACTTTCATAAATACTTCTTTTATTGTTGTCACCATTTGATCGACGATTTCTTCGTTGGATAATGAATCGGGCGACTTTATGACAGTAAAAGATATCGTCTTATCAAAAGTAACTTGTGGATATATCGTTTTGAACGAAATTATGGATTTGACATTAACATCTGTCAACCAGCCTGGATCAGCGGTTTTGTCATTGATTTCTAATTTGAAATCAAACCGGACATAGGAACGCCACGATAAACTGTCAAGCTTGAATTTAAACTTGACGCCTTGAATAACTGGGTTGTCTGTGTTGAATGAAGCAACAAACAACTCGGGCATCTGCTGAAGGAGTTTGGATTTAACTGCTTCCGAGTAGAGACCATGATCTCTGTCTTCTGCCTTCTTTCCTTCCTTCCAAACAATCCAAAGATTATGAACTCGATTGATTAGTTTGAGAAACTGACTTCGCCAGTTTTCTTCTGACAACGACTTGTTGTATGGATCTTTTATTGATAAATTTAAGTCTCTTTTCTGCTCAATAATCCAATCGAAAAAGTCTTGATCTTTAGCCAACCTAACAACCAACACAATCTTGCTACCTTCATAGTCTTCCCTTAACAGCCACCCAATACCTTCCCACTCGAATTCAATACCAAACATCTCAGATTTTACATCTGAAACACCAGGGGTGCTGTTAACCCACGCTAACAACACTTCGAGAGGTCGGTTGCTAGATGACTCATAAACACCGTTAAACAAACCGAGTGGTTTCACTTTAGCTTTCCCTAAGAACTGGTTTTCTTTATAGCTGATTGGACAAGAAGAAGAATGTCTTTAACAATTGCAGCAACTTCATCTATAATCTCTTGGTTGGAACTGTATAAGATCATGTGTCTCAACCTAAATGACACAACCGTTTCGGGATTAAATAAATTATTAGTTTGATATCCACTCTTAAGGTTTCTGCCTACAATCCTGATCCATGCAGGTCTGTTGACATATGGTTTGAGACGGTGTGCATCAAACTCTGGATTATATCCGATTTGAAGGTCGAATTGAGACGAGATTTCGACAGGGTTTCCAACCCTGTCAGGAACTCGTCTGAAACCAAACTCTAGGAAAAACTGAACCCCCTCTATAACCGGATCTGAAAAACCTCTTGGAAACATTCCGCTGATTTGTTCGTCTACAAGGAGCTTGTCTCTTACCGCTTCTGTAAACTTTTCAACATCATTTACAGCAACATCTTTCGTATCCAACCACAAGTGATAGAGGTTGAAAAACCACTTGACAAGTTTCAGAAACTCATCCTCAGAAAAGTTTGTGAAATCAAACCTTCTCGAAGGTGTTGTTCCCACATTGTTCACAAGCCAGTCCTTGAATGAAGGACCTTCATCTGCCATTAATTGATACTCTGAAGTATTATAATCAAACGGAACACTATTCCACTCAAACCATATTGATTCATCCGAGTATTTTACGTCTCTAATTCCATCAATCCCCTTCAACCACTTAACAAATCTGGCAACAGCCTGCTTCCACTGCTGCCTCGTATATTCTTTTGTTTCTTCTTGAATGACGACCGACTTATATTGTTTCCTAATGATCTCTTCGGCAGCCTTTTTTACACCTTTGAGTTTGCTCAAGAGAACTTCTGGTGACATTCTATAAACTGGAATTGTCAACAGCATGGAAACCGAATCATCATCTGTTGCGATGGTTTCGATGTTAACTCCAAAAACC
>SCTV01000066.1 GCA_004298345.1 Patescibacteria group bacterium | reverse complement strand
AGGCAAAGTCTCCAAAAATTCTGGTAAAAGTGATTCTTTTTCAAACGCCGGCAAGAGCGATCTTTCAAAATAGCTCCTCACAGATTGATCGAGTGTCTCAGCAATCGTACTCTCTTTTTTATCTGTCAGATGCCACACTCGATCTATCGCTTCATGCATGGCGTTTCCTTTTTCCGAGCTCGCAGACGGCGCTTCGGGCACTTTCAAAATACTTTTATATAAAAATTCTTGCGGACAGGTAAGGAAATGATTAAGCGCAGTCACCGACAAACCTTTTTCCAGTAATATCGACTGTGCGTAGGTCACCAACGCTTCTCCTCGCTTATCCTCTCCCCGAATATTTGCAAGCACCCGAGCATCGTCTGATGCACTTGGTACATCTACTCTTGAAATCACACCTTCAGAAATCTCTGAGAAAAACCGAAGTGGCGTAAACATTCGTCCAGTAGAATCTTCAAGTGGTGTAATGATCGTCACGTGTTTTCGAGCACGAGTAAGCGCTACGTAGAAAAGCCTTCGGCCATCCAAAACTTCATCACCGCTTTCTTTTTGTCTAGGTAATACAAATGGCGACGATTTTGGTCGTGGAAGCCACGCCTCTTCGGTAGCAAAAGGAATAATCACCTCGTCATACTCAAGACCTTTTGAGCCATGCGCGGTCATAATGCGTATGTCCGAATCCGGACTCCCCGAGAGCACCTTTACGCTGCGAGATTCGGCAGCTACTTTATATGCAAGCAGTGCATTTATGAGTGCTCTCGGGTCATCGGCGTTACCTCGGGACGAAAGCTCTGTCGAAAGAGCAATAATCCCTCTCCAAACTTCTGCTGACAAAGGGCTTTTGAGAGCAAGTGGGAGAAGGCCAGACTTTTCAGCAACAAAAATAAGGTAACTCAGTGCGCCCTTCTCACTCATCTCGGAAACAAGCTTTTCAATGGTTGGCACTGCTTTGAAAACTTCATCTAGTGAGCCAGATCTAATAAGACGAATGTACTTTGAAGATAAAGACAAAGGAGTATCCCAAAGTCCTCCAGCAAAAGTGACCGCGAGCGCTTCGGTGTTTGACGGATCGGATAAAAAGGCGAGTAATTCAAAAAAGAGTGCGCCGATAGGATGCTCAAAAATATTTACCCCTCGTTCAGAGACTGCAGGAATACCATGCGCCTCACACAGAGTTGCCACCCGCTCGAGGTCACGATTGCGACGGACAATCACCGCGGTCGTCTGTCCTATTCCTACTCGCGCCTTGAGCCGGTTTATGAGCACCTTGTCTGCGGAAGCAGTGTTACCTGCCGAGACGAGCTCGATCGGTCGAGCACTATCACCATTGCCAGCCTTTAGTTTTACTCGAAGTTTTTGATGCTCTTCACCTTCGTAATTATTCTCAATCAAAGAAAAACCGGCGTCCAAAATGTGCTGGTGCGAACGATAATTATCCTCGAGCGAAATCACCTGCATTGATTTCCAGATGGTTTCAAATTTGAGAAAGTTGGCAACTGATGCGCCCTGGAAACGGTAGATGGCCTGCTTTTCATCACCGACGATGAAGAGGTTTGGCTCATCAAAAAAGGTGGCGATGGTTTGAATGAGGAGATTTTGGGCGTCATTGGTATCCTGATGCTCGTCCACCATAATATAGAGAAATTTCTCCTGTAAGAGTCGGAGCAGAAGCTCGTCAGTACGCAGGGCTTGGCCAAGTTCAAAGATCAGGTCATCAAAATCTATCTTTTTCTGCTCCTTTTTTTGCTTTTCGTATTCGGCACACACTTCCGAAAAAAGAATGGTTTTTTCACACTTTTCAATCTGATTTTTAGCCTCAGCTTTGAGCTGGCCCTTGGTAGCGCCTCGAGTAGAAACAGATTCCTCATCATTTTTAATTCTCTCGATTTCAGAGGTAGCGTGTTTTCGTACCATCTCGGGCATCCATGCCTCTCTTTTTGATTCGCTAATAGCTCCCAAAATATATCGCACATAATAATCCGGCTCACCTCCAGGGCGAAGTTTTTTGAATTGAGGATTTTTTAAAATAGTGCGGACAATATCTTCGGCCTCAATATCTGTAATCTGCCTTGAACGAGAAAGATGTGGTACATGATCAGAAAACTCGGCTAGTACACTCGCAGCGAATCCATGAAAAGTGTGAAGTCGTACCTCGTCAGCTCGACTGCCGATAATCTCTCGCAATTTCATCCGCATCGCCTTTACTCCCGCATCAGTAAAGGTAATCGCCAAAATACCCGACGGAGGCGTGTCGGTCATACGAAGAATATTGGCAATACGCAAAGTCAAAATGGTCGTCTTACCCGTCCCCGGTCCTGCAATCACCATTACCGGGCCCTCAATAGTATCCACGGCCAATTTTTGCTTTTTATTGAGTTTTTTGTAGGCCTTATCAAACACCTCACTCGTCTTTGGGTTCATGAGGTAAGTATAGCAAAAAAACTTAGTTTAAGCAGAAAGTTTTGAAAAATAAAAACCCGCATACCTTGCGGGTAATGCGAGAAGAGAGACTAGCTCATGCTGGGAGAGGTGAAATGTCTTTGACTGCATTGCAATTATCCCGACCTTCACCAGCTTGAAACCGACAGAAAAGATCAATGGCCTCACGAAACTTGTGAATCTCGTTCTCCGGTTTTGCATCTTCCGGAACACGAATCTTTCGCCAGTCATCTTCGGCAATCTTCTGACTTTTCTGGGCTTGGCGCATATCGAGATAACCATGCCAAATCATGCGACCGAGTCCAGAATCAGTGCCGAGCACCATTTCCTGTTCTGTTCCGGGGATAAAATCCAGACTTCGCATGATGTCTGGTCTGCAAATCGGCCGACCAGCAAGAACAACTCTGTATGTCATACGGTCAGTTCCTTTCCAAACTTTTGTTTACTGCAAAAAGAGCTACCATTTCATTATAGCATACTTTATAGGTAAAAGTCAAGTAGCTTAGCAAAAAATACAAAAAATGCCTCTATAAAGGCCTGGGATAGCAGAAAGGCTCAGCCGTGACACGGCTGAGCCTTTAGGCGTATTTTCCACTCCACCTAAATCCCTCCACGCCAGGGTACTGTCGGTGCTCCCTTTAAAAAAGGGAGAATTATACATGACTCTAGTAATTTCTGAGCCTATTGATCCTCTCGTGTTGTCGTATCTTCTCGTGCGCCTTGGCTTCAATCTGTCGGATACGTTCACGAGTCACACCAAACTCTTTACCCACTTCCTCGAGGGTATGAGTAATGCCATCAACGAGACCATGTCGCATTTCGAGAATCTTGCGCTCCTTGAGCGACAAATCATCGAGAATCTCCTTGACCTGATCAGTCAATATTCGTCGTGAAGAATCCTGATCGGGAGAAAGAATTTTGTCATCAGAAAGAAAATCCCCGAGAGTCGATTTACCGTCATCACCATCATCACCTACCGGACTTTCGAGAGAAATAGTATCCTGATCGATTTTTTCAATATTATAAACTTTTTCTACATCAAGACCCATTTCTACCGCAATCTCTTCGGCAAGAGGCTCACGTCCGAGATCCTGAGAAAGTCGACGCACCACCTGTTTGTATTTCGCAATCGTTTCTACCATATGCACTGGCACACGGATCGTACGAGACTGGTCGGCAAGCGCACGAGTAATCGCCTGACGGATCCACCAGGTCGCATAAGTCGAAAACTTGTAACCCTTTGTCCAGTCAAACTTGTCTACAGCTTTGAAAAGACCAAGGTTACCCTCTTGGATAAGATCGAGCAAAGTCAGGTCGGCACTACGACCCACATATTTTTTAGCGATAGAAACCACAAGACGAAGATTGGCACGAGCAAGCAAATTTTTCGCTTCTTCGTCGCCCCTTTCAATACGCTGAGCAAGCTCCTTTTCCTGAGCGCCAGGAATAAGCGGATACTGACCGATCTCTTTCAAATACATTTGGATAGAGTCGTATGAAGAATCGCTCTTGCCTCCATATGAATACTTTTTGCTTGCTGGCTCTTCTGGCTCTACTTCGAGAAGCCCACCACCTTCAAGCACATCAATGCCCGCCGTCGAAAGCTTGCTATAGAGGTCATCGAGAAACATCACATCCTGTTCAATATTTGGAAATTCTTTCAAAATTTCATCGTAAGTCACAAAACCACGATCCTTACCTTTAGTGAGCAGTCTCTGGGCCTTGATCTCCCACTCTTTTTTGTTGGCACGAGGCGACCGAGCAGTCTTTTTGGCCTTTACTTTCAGCTTTGACTTTTTGGTGACTGTCTTTGTTTTTGAAACTTTTTTAATAATTTTCTTTGATTGTTTTTTCATAGGATGTGATTATTGTTTTTTAGAAAGCTGGGCTAATGTGTTACTTAATTCTTGACATCGAGCGAGCAATAGGGAAACTTTGTCTGTATCTTTATTTTTTTCTGCTTCGCCGAGTGTTTTCATCACTTGCGCAAACTCTCTTTTCAAATAATCTGCCTCGAGGCTCTGCAACATTTCTTCTATCTCTTTTTCTATCTTTTCCGAGTTGGTATAGATAACTTCTGATTCAAATATGAGCTCTGGCTTTTTCTCTACACTGTCTGCAAGCATCCTGTCCCAACTTTCCTTCCCCACTATCTTCTCGAGACGTTTTTTCAATGTGTGAACGTCGAGTATCGGCTTTTCTCGAGATTCTTGCCAGTAAATAATGCCGAGCACTTTTCTCTCTATGGAATCTTTTCGGGAAATGAGTGAGGGTTCTTCTTTCGGACTGGATGGTAGGGTGGTTCCGGTCATCTGCATACTTTTTTCTAGGCGTTTTAAATCCTCCCAGATAGCACTTTCATCTATCTTGGTCATATCACGAATTTTTGCTACAAAATGCGCTTTTTCCATACGACTCTGGAGCACCACAATATATGGTAGCACCTCCTCTGATATTGCTTTGGTGAGCTTTCGGTCATCGAGCTTGCGAGCAAGTACGGTATTCAAATGGAATTCGATAACCTGCTTTGCGTTACGAAGCATATTTTTCCAATCTTCAACAGAATGTAAAATAATGTCCGCGGGATCTTTACCACCTTCTATCTGGACTATTTTTACATCCATCCCGAGAGAAAGGGCGACCTGTGAGGCACGAGCCGAAGCTCTCACTCCAGCAAGATCAGCATCAAAAGCAATAATCATGTTGTTTGAGAGGCGACGAACGAGACCAAGATTGTTGACTACCGCATCACGAGAAACCACCGAGTCAGTGAGAGCGGTACCCGAAACCGCTACGGTATTTTTGATCCCTGCCTGATGAGACATAATGAGATCCATTTGTCCCTCAACCAAAATACTATAATCGCGCTTTCTGATATCGAGCTTGGCCTTATCGAGCCCATAGAGCACGTGGGACTTGTTAAAGAGTACTGTGTCCGGACTATTGAGATACTTGGCTGACTTACCATCATCAACGAGGATTCTACCCGAAAATGCAATCACTCGCCCACTGCTGTCAGAAATTGGAAACATTATTCTGGCACGGAATCTATCATAATATCCTTTCTCCGTCTTTTTTATGAGACCAACTTTTTCTATTTCAGCTACCGAAAAGCCTTTTTTGAGTAGATGGTCGTGCACAGCTCGCCACCCTTCTGGTACAAAACCGATACGGAATTCAGAAATAGTTTCGTCAGTAATCCCTCGATTTTTGAGATACTCCTGCGCAACACTATTTTCCTTGAGCGTCCTCTCATAGTAGAGAGTCGCCTCTTCCATAGCTCCATAGAGATGGTCTTGCTCACTACGAGTTTGTACATTTTCTCTGACTAGCTCCACTCCCGCCCGAAGTGCCAGCGTTTTTAGTGCACCCATAAAATCAAGTCCTTCAAATTCTTGCACAAAGGTAAAGATGTCGCCTTTGG
>SCTV01000065.1 GCA_004298345.1 Patescibacteria group bacterium | reverse complement strand
CAAAAATAATAATATGTAACTCCTCTAAATTTCGGCCATACTCTACCATTCGTGCGCGTACCGCACTATCTTTTTCAAATATTTTCCGATCGGTCGAAATCATTAATAATTTTCTCATCGAAGTTTTTTGTAGATTGCTAAAAATTCTTCGGCAATTTCATCCCACGTATGTGTATGAAGAAAATTTTGTACTCGAGACTGATAGTCTGCGTGTACCGCCGGATCACAAAGCATTTCTATTTTCTCGACAATATCATCGACATTTTCAGGGTCAACAAGAAGAGCAATGTCTTTCAATTTTTCCGTGAGACCGGTCTCCCGAGTCATGATAAAAGGTTTGCCGCAACGTATCGCATCAAGAATCATGTTGGGGCTAATATCGCCAATGGAAACCAGTATCACCGCGTACGCATGCTGAATTTTTTCAATAAACTGCTCGTGCGGTACGGTCGCATAATCGTGCACCACCGAAATACCTTTCGCCGTAACTTTTTCAAATGCTTGAACGAGACGAGCATGATTTTTCCACCTGAGAGGACGAGTTGCCGAAATAAAATCCTTGGTAACCGCTGGAAATGTTGGCAGGCGATCTCCATAAAAATTCTCTACCACATAATTTTTCTCAACATCAAGTCCATAGGCCGGAGTAAAAATGTCTCTCTGCCACTCGGTACTAAAAATAATCCCGTTCGCGCTGCGTAAAATCCATCGGGTCAATTTAAAAATCAATCGCTCTTTGAAATTCAATTTCTCCATCCTAGTTGCATAAAAGTTTTTCAACAAAACTAAATCCCCTGTCCGCTCAACATACGATTCCCAAAGAAAATCCCCTCCGGTACGAATAATCATCTTTTTTCCACACAATCGCGACGCACAGATCGCCGGAAAAGCGACACTAAATGTATCCAGAGCGATTATCAAATCTGTCCCAGGCATCGCCCACAAACTGCGAAAGAAAAATAAAGTATGCCGTATACCCATCGGCAGTTTTCGTTCTAGTCCATAGGTACGTACCAGCACTTCGTTTTTTTGTGCACGAAGCGCTTCTGCTAGATTCTTGGCATACTGCGCCGGGCCACCTATCTGTGGTGGATAAATGCCTGTCGCTAGTAAGATTTTCATTTAACCTTTATACCATTTTTCAAGACACTTGAAAAGCCGACTTTTAGTTGATTTATGATGAAAGATTTACAATTTATGAGCGGACACAAAACCCCAAATACTCCAAAAGAGTGTTTTAGCATAATTGAGAAAATAGCCACACAGAGCCATTTTAACGGCTCATTAGCTTAATGAGCCGTTAAAATGGCTAAGCTGAGGCACCTAAAAAATGAAATGGCTCTATAGAGCCATACTAAACGGCTCTGCATCTCGTTCGTAACGAGTTTTGCTAAACTCGTTATCTTCGTCGTCTCCACTCCTCGAGCCGTTTAGCATGGCTATGTCTAAGCTCTTCTTAGGAATTAAACTTTAAATAAAAAACTTCACACCGGGTGAAGTTGGGAACAAAACATCCTACAGAAAATGAGGCTCCTGCTGAAAGCTCATCATCGCTCGTTTACCACTTTTTACAGGGGCGACTCCATCTGTATCTACACCCTCAATGTTCATAGCTACCGGCTTCCTTCTCAACAGAGGTTATCGAAACAGATTTCAAAGTCTATGGCTGTTACTCGCAAACGAGACGACTACGCACTTTCCATCTTATCGGGTTATTAGTCCTTCTGGTGGGGGTACTAAGTCACCGACTAAGGGTCAGATCTTGCCGGTCCGCCCAGCCACTTATGTAGTCAATGTGCAGAAGCCGAAATTTACAATAGCACACCGTATATTTTATGCAAATAAACCACCATCTACTTTTGAAACACCTCCCGCATCATACTGGCAATCCCCGACCAGTCGTATTTGGCCACTGCCATGCTTCTTGCTGTCTCCACCAGATGTTCACGAAGCTTTTTATCGTTCATGAGTAAAGTTACCTTATCTGCAATACTTTTTGGGTCTTTGGTCAAACAAAAAAGTCCAGTCGAACGGTCAACGAGGAAATCCGTAATACCTCCCACCGGTGTTGCGATGACCGGAATACCCACAACCATCGCCTCAATAAATGAATTGCCAAAACCTTCAGACAAAGACGGCCGTACAAAAATATCACTCGCTTTTAGATACTTGGGAATCTCGGCCTGTGGAACAAAACCTTGAAAAACAACCCTACCCTGGAGCTGATACCCGTGGGCGACAGCTTTGAGAGAAGCCTCAAGCGGTCCCGCACCAATAACGAGTAGTTTTACCGTTTCAGGAAGCAAGACAAGGGCTTTGATAATATCGTCCACTGCATTTTTTTCTACCAGACGTGAAGTGGTCACGAGCACCGTGTCCGTTTCAGAAAAACGCAAGCTCGCCCGTAGCGCATTCCTGTCCTCATTCGAGAATTGAAAATTGATCATTGAAAATTTCTCCGTATCCACCCCATTTGGCACAAGCGTAATCGGCACACGCACACCATTACTCTCAGCACGTTTTTTCAAGTACTCACTGATAACCGTAATCTGATCAGCGCGTTTGAATACCAGCAAATGCCACGGTCGAATCAACAGCCAGTAGAGAAACATATTTCCTCCAACATAGCGCGCTAGATACTCCTCCTCATCCCCTTCTTGCAAAGTAAGTACGAGAGGAATTTGAGGAAATAATTTTTTAGTAAACGCACAAGCGACACTCGCCTGCCCAGCCATAACAGACCAGAGACGATCATAGGTATTCTTTTGAATCAGCTCTCGAGCCTTCCTGGTACCTAAAATCGGCAAAAGAAATTTATCAAACTTGGTTCCATAGCCAAGTCGATAGACCGTCACTTTTCCTGTTCGTTCAACGGCAGCCAAAGATGGGTCTATACGCGCACAAATGAGATCAAACTCTGTGTCAGATATTCGGTCCGTAATTTCTTTTATTGCAATCTCAGCCCCGCCAACCATTGGCAAATAAGCAGTTGAGAAAATTAGGATTCTTTTTGCCGAATTAACCATATTAATACACTATAACCCAAATTACAAAATTCGTCGAAGATGTATCTTTTTGAGAGACTTCTGAGACGAGTGAATAAAATTAAATCCGAATATCGAAATCCTAAACAATATCGAAATCATAAATTCAAAAGTTTTAAACATTTGGATTTAGAGATTGGAATTTGTTTTGGGTTTAGGATTTGAGATTTCGTGCTTATTTCTTCTTTCCTGATCAAAATCAAGGGAGGAAGGTTAAAATGATGCCGAGAAAAATTTTGTAATTTACCCCACCCCCGACTACTTTTCATCTAATTTTAAAACTTTGCGTAATACATCCTCAGGCACCTCTTTTGGTTTTTCTTTTTCTGCAGGTTTACTTTCGGGAGATGATTTTTGGTAAGGTTTTTCTGCGGTCTGAGCCGGCTGGGCTGGTGCGATGGGATTTGAGGAAATATTCTGACTTGCTCCCGCAGGCTGACTTGCCGGCGGGTTTCCTCCCTCTGCTTTTTTGACTGGAAAAGACGTGCCCATTACTGCTGCGAGTGCCGAGCGCAAATCTTCTAGATTCTTTTGATTGACCGGCTTACCTCCGGGCTGATTTTTAGGAGTACGTTGCTCCGGACTCTTTTTTAAATAATCGAGAGACACTGCCTTGCGAAGCTCGAGCTCGCGGTCATAGTTTGGCGCATTTGTAGTCGTTGGAGGAGGGACCGGTGGCATTGAGGGTGCTGGGACGCTTGGAATCGGCGAGATTTTTGGCTTGCTCCCATTACCAGATGTACTTGCTGATACGCCAGCGATAATTTGTTTCAATGCATTTTTTAAAACATCCCTCGAAGGTGATTGTGTATCTGTTTTTGACACCTCTACTCGAGAAGTGGTCGATCGCTCAATTTTTGTCGTTACCACAGCCTCTCCTCGTCGAGGTTCACTTCTGGGCTGAGAACTATTCTGCACCGGTTCACCTCGACCTTGAGCTCCGACAGATGACCTATCACCACCTCCACGACCCCCACCCGCTGAAACCGGAGTTGTACGCTCTTGCTCGTGCCATCGTTTAATCTCCTCTTCCACTATGGATCGAG
>SCTV01000064.1 GCA_004298345.1 Patescibacteria group bacterium | reverse complement strand
AAAAATCACACGAAGGCTGGACACCAACCACGACAGTTCCCCTTTCCGAAGAAGACAGCGTCAAACTTTCTGCGCTAATAGACGAGCTAGAGGAAAATGACGAGGTGCAGGAAGTGTTTACCAATGCTGAATAAAAAAGAATCCCAGCGACGAGTACGTCGCTGGGATTCTGTTATACTTACCCTATGCGCATTTTAGCTATCGACCCTGGATACGAACGCCTCGGTATTGCCATTCTCGAAAAAAATCCAGGCGACAAAAAAGAAACCTTGCTCTATTCGGACTGCTTTAAAACTAGTGCGAAACTGGCTTTTGTCACACGCCTCTCACAAATAGGAAAAGAGCTCGAGAGACTGATAGATGAATATCAACCAAAAGCCCTCGCCATAGAAACCCTCTTTTTTACCAATAATCAAAAGACTGCGATGTGTGTCTCTGAAGCACGAGGGGTAATTATCTACACCATGGCCTCGCGAGGACTGTCCGTACACGAATATAACCCTCTTCAAATCAAAATCGCTGTCACCGGCCACGGAAAAAGTGATAAAAAGCAGGTGATCGCAATGGTCCCCCGCCTTATCGATATTAAAAAAGAAATTGCTCATGATGATGAGTATGATGCTATCGCGATAGGTTTAACATGTATGGCTTCTGAATACCGAAAAATCACCTAGCCGACGTATTTCCATCATATTTGAATGGCTCAATGGCTCACTGAGCCATTCAAATGGCTCTACAGAGCCATTTCCAAATATACCCCTTATTTCCCCAAGTTATCCACAGGAGAGATAAAAAAGGTGGAGTTGCAAAAAATCTATAATTTGTTAAAAATATGAAATCTAGGATTTTGAATGGGTCACCTGTCTTGAAATCCGGCAAAAAATATTATTTATCAATTACGCATACCATGAAGAAGAAAAAAGCTGTCGTAGAAAAAGAAATAGAGAAAACCAAACCAGAAAAGCCTCTTGTCGATGAAGAAGAGCTCGAAGAAAAGCGTCCTGAAGAGCCGAACCCGGATGAGCTCGCTGAGAGCCCTGATGACGAAGGTTTTGTTGAGGATTCTTACGAAGATGTTTCTGATTTCTAGTCTTTCCTGATTAAGAAATTTAGTCCTCAAAATTTCCAACAAAAAATCGCCCCAAAAGGCGATTTTTTGTTTCGACTACTTTACCCTCACCTTTAAAAATCTTTTCTTCCCTATTTTTAATGTCAGGTCTTTGGTAACCGCGAATTCTGCGCCAGAGATCGTCTCCCCGCCCACCTCACCCACCGCCCCTTCGCTTACCAATCGTCGAAATTCGGTTTTTGATTTTACAATACCATTTGCAAGCAACACCTCTACCAAAGCCGTACCCAAAACCACCTCTACCTCCTGAGTATCATCCGGTATCCCACCTTTTTTAAAGGTATTCTCAAAATTAATCACCGCTGCCTCCGCAAATGCATTGCCATGATAAAGAGCTACGATCTCTTTTGCTAAACACACTTTAAAATTACGCGGATTATCCCCCGCCTTGAGACTTGCTTCTATTTCTGAAATTTCTTTCGCAGAAACATTGGTACAAAGTAGAAAGTATTTGGTAATAAGCTCATCTCGCAAAGACATTACTTTACCAAACATTTCATTTGGTGCATCAGTAATATTGATCACATTACCCCAGCTCGAAGACATTTTGCGTCCATCGGTGCCCTCGAGCATTTGAGTAGTGAGTACATCTTGCTCGGGCATACCGTACTGCTTTTGGATCACCCGCCCAGCTTTGAGATTAAACAACTGGTCAAAACCGCCGATTTCGATGTCCGCCTGCACCGCCACTGAGTCATACCCTTGCATCAGTGGATACATAAACTCTCGCAAAGACACCTCTTCGCCTTTATCAAATCGTTCTTTAAAATTACGCCGTGCCATCATTTGCTGAACTGAAAATGTTTCCGCAAGACGACACACTTCGACAAAACCGAGTTTGGAAAGCCAGTCGCCGTTGTACACAAACTCAGCCCGCTCGACATTAATAATTTTCCCGATAATTTCCTTGTAGTTTTTTAGGTTTTCAGTAATCTTTGCACTGTCTAGCATCGGTCTCTTTTCGAGTTTGTCGGACGGATCACCTATCTGCGCGGTAAAGTCACCGACAATAAGCACCGCTTTGTGTCCGAGATCTTGGAATTTGCGAAGTTTGTGCAAAAGAGTCGCCCGACCGAGATGTATCGAAGCACTGGTGGGATCAATACCGAGTTTTATACGCAACACCTTTCCTGAGAGCAATTTTTTTTTGAGACTTTCTTTTACAAACACATCCTCGACCCCTCGAGAGAGTAGCTCATCTATTTTTGCCTCATTTGTGTTTACGATATCAGGTTTCCTACCAAATAATTTCATACTCAATACTCTAACACAATCTGTGCTATTATGGTATAACCATGCACCCAAATAAGCACCCCAAACACAAGGTCCTCGCTCACCATCACAGCAAACTAGAGGTTGTTTGGCAAAAAGGCCTACATTTTTTGAAAAGACACTCAGGAAATCTCCAAATCGGTGGCATTATTGTCATCTCAGCTGGTTTTATACTGCTCGGCGTTTTTGCTATCTGGGTTTCCACTTTCAAAATACCAGATTTCAAATCTTTTGATGCCCGCAAAATCGTCGAATCGACCAAAATCTATGACCGAACCGGTGAAATCCTTCTTTACGATATCAACCAGGGCACAAAGCGCACCGTTGTGCCTTTTGAAGACATCTCTCGTCACCTAAAAAATGCGACTGTAGCAATTGAGGATTCTGAGTTTTATCAGCACTACGGAATAGAGCCAAAAGCCATCGCCCGAGCAATCCTCGTCAATCTTCACCTCAAAGACGGATATGTCGGGCAAGGAGGATCAACTATCACCCAGCAAGTGGTGAAAAACTCCATTCTGACCGGAGACAAAACCATTACTCGCAAATTAAAAGAGTGGGTACTCTCGCTCAAAATCGAACGGGTTTTAAACAAAGAACAAATCCTGTCTCTCTATCTCAACGAAACACCTTACGGGGGTAACCTTTATGGCGTGGAGGAAGCGAGTCGAGCCTTTTTTGGCAAGAAAGCCAGTGCAGTGACACTCGCTGAGGCAGCATACATCGCAGCCCTCCCTCAGGCACCATCGTTCTATTCACCATACGGTCAAAACAAAGAAAAATTAGAGCAGCGAAAAAATCTGGTGCTCAAGAGAATGCTTGAGAATAAATTTATTGATGAAAATGAATACAAAACCGCTCTAGCTGAAAAAGTAATCTTTACTCAGAGAGACAGTGCCAACATCCGGGCACCGCACTTTGTCTTTTTTATAAAAGATTATCTTGATCAAAAATATGGTGAGCGTGTAGTGGAGCAAAGTGGTTTCAAAGTGATTACTTCTCTCGATTATCCTCTCCAACAAAAAGCTGAGGAACTCGCGAAAAAACATTCCGACCGCATCAAAGCAGAATTCAATGGCGACAACGTGGCTTTGGTAGCTATCGATCCAAAAACCGGTCAAATACTTTCTATGGTCGGCTCGCGAGATTATTTTGACACAGAAATTGATGGAAACTTTAACGTCGCACTTGCCCACCGCCAGCCCGGCTCATCATTTAAACCATTCGTCTACGCGACTGCTTTCAAGGAAGGCTACACGCCGGAAACCGTTTTGTTCGATGTAAAAACCGAGTTCTCTCTCGAGTGTTCTCCGACGAGCGCGACCTCCAGCCCAAGCGCCGTTTGCTACTCGCCGAGAAATTATGACGGTCATTTCCGAGGACCAATCACCATTCGCAGTGCACTTGGGCAATCTATCAACATTCCGGCGATTAAAACACTCTATCTCGTAGGGCCAAAAGACGCTCTCCAGACCGCACGAGA
Organism: Patescibacteria group bacterium; assembly: GCA_004298345.1. Taxonomy (GTDB): domain Bacteria; phylum Patescibacteriota; class Minisyncoccia; order Phycocordibacterales; family PALSA-1337; genus SCTV01. Next base: position 3,108 of record SCTV01000064.1, on the reverse strand, counting down.
TATGGGTATTGAAAGCCTCGAGGATGCGAGTCGCTACGGTCTCACTTTGGTGCTCGGGGGTGGCGAGGTGAGCCCGCTTGAGATGACTAGTGCGTACAGTGTTTTTGCAAATAACGGCGTGCGCAATGCACCAACCGGTATTTTGAGAATCGAGGATAGTAAGGGAAACGTAATTGAAAGTTTTGAACCACACCCAGCCACAGTCCTTCCAGAAAATGTAGCGCTACAAATATCTGACATTCTCTCTGACGACACCGCCCGAACCCCCGCTTTTCGACCGCACTCTCTGCTCTATTTTGCTGGACGACATGACGTAGCGGTAAAAACCGGTACCACCAACGACTCAAAGGATGCCTGGATCATGGGTTATACTCCAAACATTACTGTGGGTATTTGGGCGGGAAATAACAGTGGTGCACCGATGGAGCAAAAGGTGGCAAGCACCATCGTGGCGCCGTTTTTGCATGAGTTCATGGACGAAATCCTACGAGGCACTCCTGATCAGCCATTTAAAAAACCTCAGCCTTCTCCAGACGGACTAAAACCAGTACTTCGAGGTATCTGGCAGGCCGGACAAACATACACGACCGACGCTGTTTCGGGTAAGCTCGCGACCGAATACACCCCACAAGAAACCCGAAAAGAAAATGTGGTCACACAAATACACGATATTTTGTACTGGGTAGACAAAGATGATCCACGCGGGCCAGCTCCCACCAATCCTGCGCAAGATCCTCAGTTTGAACGCTGGGAATATGGTGTACGTGAATGGGTAAAAACATACAACCTACCGGAAGAAACAATTTCTTCTATGCCTACCTTGTACGACGATGTGCATGTACCAGAAAATATGCCGAAAATTGTTGTCCGGCTTCCTCAGATTGGAAAAGTGTATCCGCGCAATTCAAAAATCAGCGTCGTACTCGAAACCCCGAGCAAGTTCCCTGTTACCAAAGCGAGTTTCTTTTTGAATGGCGAGCCCCTCGGCAGTGTTGATCAACAACCACTCACCTTCTCTTTTATTCCTGAGGAAATACAGGGGATTCAAGGAGAAAATGACTTACGAATAGTGGTGTACGATAGTGTGTTTAATCGAGCTGAGGTTACGCAGAAGTTACTTTTAGATGTGGGTGGACGGTAGGCTAGTTTGGGGGTATTTGGGAGAGATTTTATACATAAAAAGGCTGTTTTGGCATATTCGCTAAAATGGCTCTATAGAGGCACGTTAAATGGCTAACTTCGGAAGTTAGCCATTTAATCAAAGCACAGAATTCCCCGTCAGCTTGCTGCGGGGAGTTTCATTTTTAATATGCCTAATTTGGGAACAAAAAACAATAAGGTTGCTTTACTCTATTGGCTTTGACCGAAGAGAATACTTCGGTCCGCTCGATTTATATAGTCGCTCCGCTCCTTATAAATCGGCGCCTACCTCACGTCTTTTAAGACCATTCCCGGAAACTCTAACGCGCACCGTTTTAAAATCTGGCTTTTTTTAATATAAATCTGGCTTTTTGAAGACAATGGAATTTTAAGTGTGGCTACCGCATTTTTGTATTGCACAGATTCTATTCCAAGAGTAATACCACACTCTTCTGACACGATTTTTGCCACCACCTCCCTCGCCTGTCGCTCCTTGAGCCCGACATGTTTAAATTTTTCTAAAAAAGAAGCTATGTTATACATTTTGGTATTGTGATAACTGGGGGCATTAATTCTCCCTTTGTAAAGGGAGAATTATACAGCTTACCGATTCATCGGCATCACCAAATACATAAACGTTTTATCTGAAACACCTCGAATCACCACCGGACGGTTGGTACCGTTAAATTGCAAACAAACTGTATCAACGTCTATTGACTGGAAGCAGTCAATAATATATTTGTAGTTAAAATTAATATCAACATCCTCACCAGAAATAGTGGCGATTAGTCGACTAACGTTCTCTCCAACCTCATTACTTCGTGTTTTAAGCTCAAACACTTTTTGTTCTGGGCGAACACTCACACCAATCTGATTAAACTTGTCTGAGAAGATTGTGGCGAGCTTGAGACTGTGTAGGAGATCTTGTTTAAGGACAATGGCTTCCGTTTTTGATTCTTTTGGAATAATTTGTTTGTAATCTGGAAAAATACCGTCGATCACCCGAGAAACCAGATAAATTCCGTCCGAAGAAAAAGAAATTTGATTTTTACTCAAACTTACCTTGACAACATTCTCAACCCCTTCAAGTACACGGATGATTTCTGGAATGTTTTTGAAAGGAATTAGTATTTGACCAAAATCATTTTGTTTTTTGGTTTTAATTCTCTTTTCCGCAAGACGAAATGAGTCTGTAGCAGCAAAAACAAGGGTGTCTTCCTCAGAAGCAATTAAAATACTTGATAATTCGGGTTTTATTCCTGATACCGAAGAGCTGTACCACACTGACTTTAGGCCTTTTACAAACTCTCCGGCCACCAACTCAAATGATTTTTCTTTTGGAACAGTTGGAATGGTTGGAAAATCCTCAGAAGACATGGATTTAATTGTAGTCGAGCCCATCGCCGAAGAAATCACTAGATTTCCTTCAACCACCTCAAGTTTTATATTTTTATCACCCTGAAGATTGTTTATAAACTGGGAAAGGGTTTGGCCAGGAACCGCAACAACACCTTCTTTTTCAATTTTTACCGGAAGATGGATTTCGATTCCTAAATCTAGGTTTGTGGCACGAATAGTAAGCGAATTATTTTTAACCTCAAGAAGAATACACCCTAAAACAGGAAGAGTAAGATTCTTCCCAGTGATTCTCTCTGCATAAAGTAGTGCTGTCGACAATTTTTCTTTCAAGCATTCTATTTTCATATATCCCCAGATGGTGTTCTTTATTATATATTAAATCTATTATTACTATTACGACTGTGTATAAGTGTATAAGTCAAAAATGTCCCTATACTCTTAGTCTATTTAGCTTTTTCAAAACCGATTATGTGGGGATAAAAAATGTCGTTGAGGATAAGTTTTGTTTTTTTATCCAAAACACTTTTTTATCCAGTTTTTCTCCGAGCGATTTCCTAGTACTGTTCCTATCTTCTTCCCCACCTTTTCCACAAACATCACTACACCAAC
>SCTV01000063.1 GCA_004298345.1 Patescibacteria group bacterium | reverse complement strand
GATATTTTCTTGTGGTGTATAAAAGCCTACTTCCATAGTATTACCTGAGTAAGTAATAATCTTACATTCGACTAGCTCCTGACGGTATCGTGCTCTGGCAGTATACGAATGATTTGATTTTATTTCAGATGGATTAATAATATTTACTTGTGTTAGTTGGACTTTAGAGGTAGCACTGCCAGATTCCTTTATCTCAGAAACTGGGGATACGGTGATAGTATTTTTAATTACATCCTTCGAGATTACATAATAGGCTTCGTCATTGGTACCTTTTTTAGTTATGGTAAATCCATGACGTTCTCCAATAGTTAAGAAAGTAGCGCCATCATGAAAACCGATGACCGCCCCATCACTAGACAAGACGTCTCCACGCTTCGGCTCAATATATCTCTTGAGAAAATCTTTTACATCTACTTTGCCAATAAAGCAGAGACCCTGGCTGTCTTTTTTGAGAGCATTGGCAAGACCAAATTTTTCAGCATATTTTCTGACCTGTGGCTTTTCCATACCACCTACCGGAAAAAGTGTGTGGGCAAGCTGGTCAGCAGTAAGTGTCCAGAGAAAATAAGATTGGTCTTTGTTTTGATCAGAACCAGTTGATAGTTGATAGTTTTTAGTTGATAGTTTTTGTATTTGAGCATAGTGACCGGTTGCTACAAAATCTGCGCCCTGCGCCATCGCCCATTTGTAAAAACCACCAAACTTTACATATTTATTACACATTACATCAGGGTTAGGTGTCCGCCCCGCTTTATATTCAGCAATCATATAATCCACCACCTCTTTTTTATATTCTTTCTCAAGGTCGAGGGTAATAAATGGTATATCGAGCTTGGCTGCCACACGCATCGCATCGAGCCTATCTTCCCGCCAGGTACACTTAAACCATTCTGGTTGCCAGACCTTGATAAACACGCCAGTCACATCATAGCCAGATTTTTTAAGTAAGGCAGCAGACACAGAGGAATCTACTCCCCCAGACATGCCCACATAGACTTTTTTTCTCTTGGCTAAACTATTATTCATACGCGGAGTCTAACACTGAGTGAGAATTATCTCAAATATTTATTTTTCTTTACCACATGTTCTTCAAACGTCTTCGAGTAATGCATCTCCCCCTTTTTATCCGATAAATAATATAAATAAGAAGTTTTTATCGGTGTTACCGCAGAAAAAAGTGCGTCAAGGCCGGGATTAGTGATGGCTGTGGGCGGAAAGCCTTTATAGAGATAGGTGTTGTATGGCGAGTCGATTTTTAGATCATCGAGAGTCAGATCTGCACTATCTCTTTTGCCATTTACATATTGAAAAGCGGCGTCCACTTGTAGTGGCATGCCGATGGAAAGTCGTTTCCACAAAATGCCAGCAATAATCCTTCTAGAAGTTGTCGTCCTGGCTTCTTCTTCGAGAAGTGCGGCCATTTTTACCACATCTCCTATTGGTTGATTAAATAATGTAATCTCGTCCTGAAGTATCTCAATCTTTTTATTGAAATTGGCTCGCAATGTCTGAAAAGCTTCTTCTGCGGTAATACTCGGCAAAAAATAATAAGTATCGGGAAATAAATATCCCTCATGAGGGCTAGCAAGACGAATAAACTCATCTTGGCTGAACGTCTTTGAGTAGTTTTTTAAAATTTTGGCTGTTTCAAATACATTTGAGCCCTCGGGAATAGTCACTCGTATCGGGGTCAGACCATATTCGCCGTTAGTTATTCTTGAGATAACTTGAAATAGATTGAGTGGGCGATCAAAAGCATAGACACCAGAAACCACATTCTTTTGATTGCCAGATAGTACTACAAAGAATTTGAAAAGAAAGGCTGAGCGGATAAGGTGCGTCTCCAACAAAGACGTGGCGATCTGAGAAAGCCCTGAACCTTTGGGAACACTAAAATAGGTATCTTTTGGGAAGGAGTCCGGCACGCGAATACCGATGAGTACAAATGAAAACCACACCAAAATAGCATACAGAATTATTTTGTTTCTCATATCGGCAGGTTGGTCGGCGCATCTGATTTCTTTGAAGGAATACGCTGGAGACCTGGAGCCTGAGATACACTGCCAGGAAAATGAAAGATCGTAGCAAGCTCTTCGGTCATCAATATAAATGGCTCTTCGGCAAAGTGTTTGAACGGACCGTGAAAATATCCGCGAGTACGGTACGCCTCAAAAAAAGCTCTTTTAAATCCGGTCAAACGGATACCCATAAAATCCTGCCATGGATAGTCAAAATTTATGTGCCAGCCTCTCTTAAAGCCGTTTAGATAATTTGAACTATACTGTCTGAAGAGACCGCCAAGTACACCCGGCCGACCCTTGTTGTAATTTTCTTTATCTGCAAAATATATACCTCGAATAGCGCAGTCAAATGGGAACTTGCCAATACTGCGTTCGATAGCAGCAATTTTTTCAATCTGGCCTTTTGTAGGGTTTGGGAAACCAGGAAAATCACCTTCAGTTTTAGGGGTTGATTCTTCGCGAATCTTTTCTATTTCTTTTTTTGCTTCATCCTTCCAATCCTTTGTTTTAAACAGATGTCCCGCCTTGAGACCTTTCGACATATGTGCTTGGAAAATAATCTGGAGCCACATCTGTTCACCTTTTTTCAAGGTGCTCATAGTTTCTAGAGTCGCATTGAGTGGATCGATTTTAAATTCTTCTTTCGGATCTTTATCCATGCCATAGTCAACATACGTTTTTATTGGATAGACATCTGGAGCGGTCAGCTTGAAACAAGCTCCATAGAGATCCTGCTTTTCCGGATCAAATTTGAAACGAGAAACGTAGTCAGGAACTTCGTACACTTCTACCGTCGGATACTGAGCATAGATCTGAGCCTCTACGGTATCTTTAAACTTTGTCTGCGTCCAAATATAAAAATGAATTTCTCCACCATCCGAAACAATCTCGCACGAGAACCACGGGCGAACGTTACCCTTGAGATAGCTCGAGAGCCAATTGCCATCGATAGGTAAATGTAGAGAAGTAAAGACGAGTTCCATCGCGAGAGGAGATTTCATGATCTCTCTTGGAATTTTTATTTCGAGTAGCGTACTTCCTTGTTTAATATTGAAATCTGTCCGGATGTATTCCATCCACTTTTGGATGAAAGTGTGTATGAGGAGAATGGCGAGCCCATAAGGCCAAAGTATACCAACATAGTGCCAAACTGAATTCAAGAGCATATCCATGACAATAGTATAGCATTGCTCGCAAAAAAGTCTAAAGTCAAAAGTACCTAGCAAAAATGATAGAAAAAGAAAACCGCCGGCGTACTCGCCGGCGGTTTTCTTTGGTTTTTAGCTTATTTATTTCACAACCGAATACTTTGATTCTTTATCCTTTGTAAAATGCTTTGGGTTTTGGAGATTTACCATAATAGTATTCTCTTTTACATATCGCTCCTTGAGTACCTTCTCGATCACTTCCTCCTTTGAGAGTGGACCATGCTTTTCGAGAATCTTCTTGATCACATCCTTAACCACTCCACTCATATAGCCCCATTCAGCGAGTGCGTAGAGTCCCCGGCCGACGAGTACAAATCGAGGATCCTTGATGAGCTCATTGTGACATGTCGCGACGTGAGCTTTTTTATTAAATACCTGAGAGATAGTCTTTGCTACATCTTTGAAGTGGATCGGTGAGCCGTGTCTTCGAATCACGAGAAATGCGTAGTCTCGCATACCCTTGGTCTTGATGTTTGGAGAATGAGAAACACCCCATTCGCCGAGCGGATTTTTGCCAATACCCTTTGAAAGAGAGAGCCATCGTTTGAGAATTTCCTGATTCTTGTATTTCTCTGACATTTCCTTTGTGTGTTCGAGGAATGAAGAAATCATTTCTGATTCTGAGACGAGATCATTGGTACTCAAACCTTTGTAGAGCTTTTTTAATGACTCCTCAACAGTATTTGAGAGCTGTTCGTCCACGTACCATCGATGACGAAAGTGATCATCTTCCTTTCGTCTCTTGAATGCGTCACCGATTACAAGGAGGAAATTAATATGGTTTTGAGTGCTTTCATCCTTTGAAATATGACCGAGAAGGTCATCTTCTACTACGATACCACCGAGAGAGTGTAGCAAACCTTCG